>PMWR01000338.1 GCA_003166055.1 Acidobacteriaceae bacterium | reverse complement strand
TCGGTCTTCAAGGCGACATCGTATTTCAGTACGCTGTCCTTGGGGATGCCGAGACTAATCAGGCCCGCACCAATTGCGCTTACGCCCCCAACGACAACTGCGCCTTCGAGGCCAGCTACAATCCAGGCTACGATAGGACCGGCGGCAAGAATCGGTCCGAGTCCCGGTATGAAAAAGAGACCCGACCCGAACAGCAACCCCCAGAACCCGCCCCAGAACGCACCTACCCCACCCCAATACTTCATGCGATCGCCGGCTGTGTAATAGCCGACGACGTGTTCATCGGTGTGCGTATCTCGTCCTACAATCGACAGGCTCTTCATATCGACGCCTGCCTCCTGGAGTTCCTTGACAGCCTGCTCCGCCTGCTCGTGAGTTCCATAGATTGCCGCTACAGAATTTTTTGAGTTCAATTCGATCTCCCTTTCCACCGTTGACTTGACTTAAGTTTGTGCGGTTGCTCTCGGGGTAGATAGATCCGGAAGCGTTAGTGCGACCGCGAAGACCCTGATTGAGGCAGACCGCAAACGTTCTCTGCTGCGCGCATGACGATCCGCAGCCAAGCCGTGGATCTGTCACCCAGTGAGTGCTTGCGTTGTTATGGTCGCACCCCGGAGCAATTGCGCACATGAATTGACAGCAGGGGCAGTCCGGAACTCAGGCAACTACTGCCTTGAGCGCTCCGCTCTTCGATGCGATGCAATCCAGAAGATCGCTCCATGACTTGGCGAACGATTCGACNNCTGAGAAGCCACACTGCCCGTGTCAATACCAGCTCTGGCAAATTCCGCGAGGATCTTGTTGGTATCCTCAGGCCGAGCTTCGCCGAATTCTGCATGTGCTGCAAGGGCTTTCAGCGTAGCCTCGGGCATTGTGTTGATTGTGAAAGGCAACGCCAGCGCCTCGACATACAGAATGTTGGAAGCATGCGGATCCTTAGTTCCAGTGCTGGCCCACAGAAGTCGCTGGGACCGGGCTCCTGCGTTCAGGATGCGCAGCCACCGCGAAGAATCAAGGAGCGTGCGGTACTTCTCATAAGCATCCCTGGCTATGGCGATGCCAAGCTGGTTGCGCAATGAATTCGGCGCCTTCTCAGCAACTGCCACGTCCCAACGGCTAACGAAGAGCGAGGCCACGGAGCCGACATCGGGATTCAACCCGGCAGCAATTCGCCTTTCAATACCACGCAAGTAAGCTTCGGCCGCAGCGACGTATTGCTCGCCGGAGAACAGCAGGGTTACATTGACGGGTATCCCCGCGAAGATTGCCTCCTCAATGGCTGGAAGCCCTTCTCTGGTGCCGGGAATCTTGATGAAGAGATTGGGCCGCGCCGCCCGGTTGTGGAGAGCCTTGGCTGCGGCGAGAGTACCGCCCGAGTTATGCGCCAGCAGCGGCGATACCTCCAAGGAAACCCAGCCATCCACGCCGTCGGTTCGGTCGTATATAGGCCGGAAAAGATCGGCCGCCTGCTTCAGATCCTCGAGAGCCAACTCGAAGAACAGCGCCTCGCTCGACTCGCCATCATCCAGCTTCCGGCGAATGGCATCGTCGTAGTCGGTGCTGTTCTTGATCGCGTGATCGAAGATAGTTGGATTCGAGGTGAGACCCGTTACCGAGAGTTCTCGAATATAGCTCAATAGCGTACCGCTGGCGAGCAGACGATGTGTGATGTTATCGAGCCAAATGCTCTGACCAATTTCATGCACTTTCTCGGTCGTTCGATTCATTTCATTCCTCTTCCAACATTCTTAAGAAGCACGAATGCTCGCGCCCTTTCGCGCTCAACTGACGGCAATAATCCAGGCATCTGCACAACTCATCCAATGCGGGTGGAGCGATTGTTGATGCGAATGCTGCGGAAGGCGCCATGGCGCGGTTTGCCTTTCACTGTTGAAATGAGCTGTCTATCGCACCTGAACTCTCGGCTCACTGCTGAGTCAGGTTCAAGCCAAGCTACATCTTCAGTCCCGTATCGCTGCATTCCGGGTGCTTGCACTGGCACGGTGTCTCCGGACCTTTTTTTGTGTCTGCACACGTTGGGCAGCAATGCTTCTTGCCGCTCGCGGATTGACAGTTACAGCCGGGGTGTTCGCATTTTTGCGTAGTGGTCATAAACGCTCCTCTTGCTGAAACATGCCCTCAACCTTTTGAGGGCTCTGTTGTTTAGAACATGATCCGCATTCTCATTCCAGGCAACGCGGTGGTATAGGCTCGGCTTGCATACGTGGGGGTGGTTTGACACCTCCAGGTCCGGGCCACGATCAACACTCTTCGTCAAGCGAAGCCGGGAAGACGTCTCCATGACGCTCTCGCGATGTTTGGTGCCGAAGCTCGGCTCAATGGGAATGAATGAAATGCCGAACATACGCGTATCGCCATGCATAGAATGGAGGATTGTATTCATCGTCGCCATTCGCTCGGAACATTCACGCGGTCTTGGAGCCTTCAAGTCATGAGCGAAACCAGCATTTCATCGGCACACATCCGATCTGCCCCGAGTTGTTCATGCATCTTGCGTGCGTGCGCCGGGGGCGTTTCTTATTTGCTGACCGCTTTACGAACGATAGCCACGGAGCATTTGGCTCGACGAGCGACCGACTCTGCCACACTGCCCAGTAAAAAGTCGTGTATGCTTCTGTGCCCGTGTGAACCGACCGCGATCAGATCGGCACGCCATTCGACTGCTCTGTCGAGAATGGTGTCTGTTACGTCTCCAATCCGCACATCCGTCTCAGCCATAAATCCAGCTCTGCGCAGATCGGCCGCAATCCGTTCAACGAATGCATGAGCTGGCTGCTTTTCATCTTCCAACTCTGGAGCATAACCCTGGGCCATCTCCGGCGGAGGTACGGTGTCTACCGGCTGGAGCACGTGTAAGACCAGGACCTCGGCATTCTCATGCCGTATCCCGATAACAACACCACGAAGCACATCTTCGGCAAACCCCGAATCGTCAGCTGCTATTAGGATTCTCATGACCACTCTTCCTTCGCCCGCAATTTGCCGCGCGACCATGCGCTGGCACACGACACTTGCAGAATCTTTTGCGGGATCGATTGTCGACGTGACGCCTTTTCAGACCAAGGCAAATGCTCTCCCATACCGTCCTAAGTATTGAATAGGCCCGCTCAGGAATGCAGGTCACAATTGCTCACGGGAGAGGTCTGTTATCTCATTGCGAGGATTCACGATGTCGGCCAGAGAGAAGCATTCCACGGCCCTCTACCGGAACTGTTCAAGAAAGCACAGTCTTTGTCCTTATTAGAGAGAACAATGGGCACTTGCCGTGACTAGGTCCAGCGAGGAGTCCGTCATGCCTGAGCGCCACGCTTTTGCGTCCATCCCAACAAAGATTCTGTTGCCTATCGACTTCAGCCCATCGTCCCAAACGGCCTTAGAGACAGCGGCCGACCTCGCTTTACACTTCCAAGCCGAACTCTTCCTTGTGAATGTCATTCCGTTATTCTCGACCTTTACCTCCGAATATTCTGTTCCCCAGGTGCAGTTTCATCAGGAGGAGAAGGCGCGTGCTGAGAAGCTTCTGACGAAGACACGAGCGGCTCTCACTACCAGGGGAGTGAAGGCAGGTTCCAGCGTCGAAATCGCGAATGACATTGCGGGATGCATCGCAGAGGTGGTGGAGCGCGAGCATATCGACTTCGTAGTGATCTCCACGCACGGAATATCCGGCTGGCATCCACTTGTGTTTGGATCGATCGCCGAGAAAGTCATTAAGCTCGTGCAGTGTCCACTCTTGCTTCTTCACTCAGCCAAACCAGAGACCGGCGTGAAAACTCCATCGGATCGCTCGATGGAATGGTGGTAGTGAACCTAGCAGCAAGGACCAGATCAACGTCACGAGGTGGGAGGACAGTTTAGATGTCAAGAAACTGGAATGATGCTGCCCCACAAGGAACAAGGTCGCCATCGTTCCAGATTGGACGGTTCTTGTTGCTCGTCGCCTCGGTCGTCGCTATTTTCCTGCTTGCCCAGGCCATGGTGCACCACCGCTTCTTCCGCGGCGGCCGCATCGACCGGTACGGCCACGTAAGGCAGTAATAGGTAATGGATTGACTCTGATTGTGGTCCACAAGAATGCCAGGCAACGCGTTCCTTGGTCTTACAATCACATGCATGCACATGCATGCTGTTCATTGAGAAGGCATGTGCCGCTTCTCGCCCTGCGGCTTTGGCGCAGGGTTTTGGCAGGCCGAATCGGCACTTCCTAAATCCGGCTCCCTAATTGGCCGGCTCAAGAGAACCCACAGCACCCGATATTCCGTAATCTTCCCCGCCAACATTCGTTGACAATGCAATGTGATGCCGGTCGAGAAGGGTTCCCGTCGACAATCAAGCCATCGAGCCGCCCTGAATTATCCAGGCGTGGCGCAGGGACGAATGGCATATTATAGGGAGCAAATAGATGTGGGAAAGCACGTGAGTTCAAAAAATCGATCCGAGGCGCTTCCGGGGTCACTGGCAATTGCCTCGGCTGCTGGCAGAGCGTGGAAAAGGAGAAACCAGATATCAGGAAAAGCAACAAAGCCAATCGCCGGTAAGGTGTTGTTCTCGGCCCCATCTTCACTTCCCTCGACGCATTTTGATAGGTTCGCTTTTGAGCCCGTGCAGACAAATGCAACAGATGCTCTCCAATCTCCCTGGACCAAGCTGATGCTACGGCACGGCACGTAGAGCGCCTGGTCACTAGTGACCACCACTCTCCCGTCCAAGCCCCCTCTATCCCTCTCTGGATGACGTCGGCATGAGATCCTCACAAACCGCACGTTTAGCTGAAGCAAGAAAAGTGATTGCTGCGCTGCGGTCAATCTTGGCCATCAATCAGGACATGAGTGCGTAACACTAGCTAAAGAATGACACACCACGGACCCAGGCTGCCGGATTCTCCGGCGTGCGATCTCTAGTGATGCCGACAGCATAAAGAGCCCGTATGACAACCGCCGTGGAAGTGAGTCGGATCGACCAATGGAGAGAAATGAAACTTGTAAAAGGACTAGGAACTGGACTGTGCCTCACCGTGCTCTGTCTCCTCGTTGCGCCAAAAGCAAAGGCCGACGAGTGGAACCAGAAGACCACGGTTACCTTCAGCGAACCTTTTGAAGTGCCGGGAGTAGGCCAGCATCTTCTGCCGGCGGGAACCTACGTTTTCAAGCTCATGGATTCACCGTCGGACCGCCACATTGTCCAGATNNATGACTTTTCGTGAAGCTCCCGCTGGCCAGCCTCAATCGCTGAAGGCCTGGTTCTACCCGGGCCGCGAATGGGGCGATCATTTTGTCTACGAAAGGCCCAGGGCTATCGAATTGGCCAAGGAAAACAATGAGGCTGTGCTGTCAACGCCTGCCGTACTGACCGGCGAGTCGGTCGAGGTTTTGAAGTCCGCAGCGGTTGAGGCGGTCACCCCCGCTGGAGAAACTGTCGATACTGCTGAGGTCGTTCAAGCGCCTCCAGTCACGGAAGCAGCCGCAGTCCCAGCGCCGAAACCCGTTCTTGCCGCTTCATTGCCCAAGACGGCCAGTCATCTCCCCTTGATTGGTCTCGTTGGCCTGCTTTCATTGGGTGCCGGCTTTGGCCTGTTGGGCATCTCGAAGCTGAACGCATAAATCAACTGAAAGCTGAACGACACTCATCATGTGTTGTCCCGCAACTATCGGTCGACGGAGGCGGTACGCGAGTATCGCTTCCATTGCCCGCTAGATCGAACCGTGCACACACAAGCGTAGGTTTCACAGCACATCGAGGGCTCGAACTGATGGCTGAGGTGAGATCATTCCCGAGAAGACTCGCAGGAGAAACAAGCAGGCAGGACTCGGAACTCTCCAGCACTCGAATGCGCCAGACCAACAACAGCACTCTGGCGTACCGCTGTCTGATTGCTCTGATTGGCCTTGTTATCGCGCCATTTGTCTCTGGAGCGCAGGGTTCCCAGCCATCCCAGATTGGCTCAGGCGATGAATACACCATCAGGCTCGACGCCAACATGGTTATCCTCAGCGCAACGGTCCTGGATCGCCACCATACACCTGTTTCCGGCCTCGACAAAGGCGATTTCCAGATTTATGAAGATGGGAAACTTCAACAGATCAAGCAATTCAGCCACGATGATATCCCAGTGACGGTCGGCATTGTTGTCGATAACAGCGGGAGCATGGGGTCAAAGCGCGACGATGTCATAGGGGCCGCAATGGCGTTTGCGCGGTCCAGCAATCCTCAGGACCAGATGTTTGTCGTCAACTTCAACGACCGCGTGTCTTTCGGTCTTCCGCCGGGCATGCCATTTACAGATAGGCAGAAAGAACTTCAGCTGGCGCTCTCAAAAATCAATACGATCGGCCAGACATCTCTCTACGATGGAATCGCCGCCGCCCTCGACCACCTCAACCAGGGAGCTCGCGATAAGAAAGTGTTGGTCCTGATCAGCGACGGCGGCGACAACGTCAGCAAGCACAGCCTGTCTCAGGTACTTGGCATGGCCAAACAGACTACGGCCATCATCTACACGATCGGCATTTTCGATGAACAGGACGGCGATCAAAACCCCGGTGTGCTCCGGCGGTTGGCCAGCGAGACGGGCGGCGAAGCCTTCTTTCCCGAGTCATCAAAGGAAGTTGCCTCAATCTGCGAAGGGATTGCTCGCGATATTCGAAGTCAGTACACGCTGGCTTATGTCCCTACGATTAAGGCGGAGGATGGGAGTTACCGCACCATCGAGGTTCGGGCAAGCCTCCATGGCCGCGGACGTCTTTCAGTTCGCACTCGGGCCGGATACTCGGTCCCGCTAGCCATGCCGGCCGGCACAACTAAGCGAATCGTCCATGATTCCCCAAACTGAGCAACGAAGTTCCGCAGTGCGGAGCCGCATGTTCCTTCATTGGACGGGGAGCTTCCTGTTTTTGCTGGGCGCACTGGCTGTCTCTTATGTTGGTCTCATGCTGCTCCGTGCAAGAAACTATCAGGAAGTCGCAAATACTACCCTGGAACAGCAAATGCATGCAGACGAGCAGCGCAGGGCAGGCCCATCTGGGTCTGCCGTAAAGGAAGGCGATGTTCTGGGCCGCATTGAGATCTCACGTTTGGGAATGACGGTGGCAATTCTTGAAGGAACCACGTCACGAACTCTGGGAGTCGGGGTTGGACATATCCAAGGCACAGCTCTTCCAGGAGAGCTGGGAAATATTGGAATTGCCGGGCACCGGGATACGTACTTCCGCGCCTTGAAGGACATTCATGTGGGAGATGAGATTCGGATTCAAACCGCAACTGGTCTGTCACGATATAAGGTTGACAAGGTGCAGGTTGTTGCTCCTGATGACATTAGCGTCCTCGCTCCCTCGGCCGCATCAGCCATTACGCTCATCACCTGCTATCCATTTCACTTCATCGGCGCAGCTCCGCAAAGGTTTGTGGTGCATGCACGTGAGGAGTAGATGCGTCGACATTAGGGCGTTTTACGTGCGAATCTCCAGCCGGCGCTCGGTCACGCGAGGACAGAAATTTCTGCGTCCTGCTAGTTGTGCGCGAGTACTTGATCGAGCAAAACCACATTGAACAGCGACTTATCCACCTGGGTGCAGCCGTTGTGATCGATCGGACCGAGTTTGCGGAATCGGTTCAGACGCAGCGGAAGTGCGGCACATCAACTTCACGCAGTATCCATGATGGAAATGGATGCCGCTCAGCGTGCCCGCGTTTGATCCGGCGTTCGGCAGTGCCACGCCCCTGCTTAAGCAGATGCTGTTTCTGTCCCGAGCATCGCAGGCGCGGCCCAGTAGCCATCTGCGGCCGGCGCCCAGGTTCTCACCCCTTTGGACCCGAAAAAGACAGGTATCGAAAGACCCTGCGATATCGAATAGGAGAGCAAAACTGACCAGAACTTGATGGGCGCACGGTTCATTCTGACGGCAGGAGAGAGCAACTATGCCGGAACAATTTGAGAATCCAGAAGTGACCAAGATCGAAGACGAGACGGTCTCGGAAGCATCGGCAAAAAAGCGGATTGAGCGCGTTGCCGAAAAGGCGGCGGAGAAGCCCTTGCACACCGAGCAGAGTTACGACCGGGAGTCAACTGATCTTTTCAAAGTAACATAACGCCGCGATCTCCGAGACCCGGGGACACCACTCACACAAGCAACATTCCTCGGCCGAGCCACCTGCGGCGGTCGCATTACACTGAGTATTTGCGCGCGACCGGATGGCCCTCCAGGAGAGGCGATGATCTCGCGTCTTGCTGCTCACTGCTTGGCCCTTGAACGCCAGCCCGATTGGCTGAATCGGGTGTTGTTTTACCTGAATTGCAGCAATCCCTCCGTTGCAACTGGGCAACAACAGGAGAACAATCTCAAATGGAAGCGAAACCAGACAAGGCCAAGCCCAAGGATGACAAGGATTCCTTGAAGACGCTAGCCATGCCTGAGCTGATGAAAAAGCTCAGCGCATCGGCTGACGGGCTCACGCAAGCCGAGGCCGTGAAGCGCCAGGCACAGTATGGGCCTAACCAGATCGAGGAAAAGAAGACCAACGAATATCTGAAGTTCCTTTCCTACTTCTGGGGCCCCATTCCGTGGATGATTGAAATTGCAGTGATCCTCTCCGGCGTTGTCCGTCACTGGCTCGATTTCTCCGTGATCCTTGTCTTGCTATGCTCCAACGCGCTGGTCGGATTCTGGGAAGAACACCAGGCGGGGAATGCCATTGCCGC
>PMWR01000546.1 GCA_003166055.1 Acidobacteriaceae bacterium | reverse complement strand
GCAGCGCTCCGTTCTCCTCGGCGTACAAATCAATGCCGTTCGCTTCGCCCAATTCGGCCAGCATGATCAGCGGCGCGAGCGCGTAGAGATGGTAGTGCAGGGCCATCTGTCCGCGATCCATCTCCGCTTTGAGTGAGCCGTCAGGCTGGATATTGTCGAGGCCTGTGTGGAAGGCCGTCAACGCCCATCCGCCGGCGTCCTGATCGTCATCGGCGATGGCCTCGACGGCGACAGCCAGGCCCGCCCAGTAGAGGTGGTTGTTTTCATGGTCGGCGCCTATGCGGGCTAATTCGGCATCGAAGAATTCCCTTACGCGCAGGGAGAGCAGGCCAAGCCATTTCTCAATGTCTGTCTGCTGCGCCGCCGTGCCCAGCCCGCTGGGACGAACCTTGAGGTACGCAATGCCTACGGCGCTCAGCAGCCAGTTCTGCAGGTAAACACCCTGGAAGCCGGGCATCTTGCCGTCCCATGCGTCGGCTTTCGCGGCCGCGTCCAGCAGCGAAAACACGCAGAGGGCCGCGGCGCGGCTGCCTTTGTCGAGATAGGCGTCGGCAGCCAGCGCTACGTATTGGCTCAGGTGCCCGGAAGCCTCCGAAGCTTTTTGAAACTCTGTGAACTTTTTGGGGTCGATGACCGATGCGTGGTTGTCGATGTAGTAAGAACCGATCTCCTGCGTCTTCGCAAACGGCGGTGGCGCGGGGCACTCGTAGGGGACGGCAGTCAGCGCGATCTTGCGATCGTCCCAGGGGGAGCGCAGCTTGTCCCCTTGCGCCCCGGCCGCGGGAATGGCAAGCAGCAGGCTGGCGAGCAGCAACCTGCGCGTCGGGGTTCTCATGGGCCTTTGACCTCACGCGGACCATTCTACAGAGCCTTGGCCGGGCCCGCGGCATTTCTCCATCTCTACCTGCGCCAATTGAGTATGCTGCGCTGGTCCCGGCCTGATTACGCCAGGCGCGCGAGCCGAATGTCCAACAAACAACACCCTTCGCCACTACCGGCGGAGCGTGGTAGAGTGGGAAATCCACGGAGGATTCGACTCAATGGCGGCTGGTGTGCACTTACCCGGCAACGGCGAGACCATCGACCTGCAGCAGCAGGTGGCGCGCTTGCAGGCGCTGCTTGAGGCCAGCCGGCAGGTCCACTCCACCATCCACGAGGAAGAAGTGATGGAGCAGGTGCTGCGCATCGTGGTGCGGGAACTGGAGATGGCCGGCGCCGCCTTTCTCGGCACCGGGCTTGCCTATGGCGATGAGGTCATTGCCGGAACCCACGGCGACCCCGGCGTGTCGCTTTCCACCTCGCCCGATACATCCGTCTCCCATAACGCCGTGGCCAGCTATCCGCTGTTGGACCGCGACGGCCACCGTATGACGGAGCTGGCGGTGGTCGCTCCCGGTGGACGTGCGCTGACTCTCTACGAAGCGGACTTCATCGAAGGCCTCGCCCTCCAGGCCGCCGTCGCTCTTGAAAATGCACGCAACCACAAGCGCAATGTCGAGTTTGCGCGCGTGCAGCAGGATCTCGACGCGGCGCGGCTCATTCAGCGGTCCCTGTTGCCGCAAAAGTTGCCGTCGATTGCCGGTTACTCGGTCAGCTTCCGCTCCGTCACCTGTTATGAGGTCGGCGGCGACTACCTCGATATCGTCGCGCAGCCCGACGGCAGCCTGCTCATCGCCGTGGCCGACGTAGCCGGCAAAGGCCTGGCATCCGCCATCATGGCCACCAGCTTTCGCTCCGCCTTCCGAGCCATGGCCGTTACCGGTATGCCGCTCGACGAACTCGCGACACGCATGAACCAGCACCACTGGGCGGAAGGCGAAGAGGCCCGCCGCCGTTATGTGACCGCAATCTTTCTTCGTCTCCATCCCGAATTGGGTGAGGTTGAAGTCGTCAACGCCGGCCACAACCCTGGATTCCTGGTTGCGCCGGGTGCGCCGCCGCACCAGTTTCATGCCGCCGGAACGCCGCTGGGGCTTTTGCCCGGAATGCGCTATGTCAGCGAGCGGCGCGCGTTTCCTGAGGGCGCGCGGCTGCTCTTTTACACCGACGGCCTCACTGAAGTCTTCAAGGGAGATGAAGAATTTGGCCCCGAAAGGCTTTTAGATCAATTTTCTGCGTGCTCGTTGCAGAATGCCGATGGTATTCTCGATGCAATATGGACTGCCATTGAAGAGTTCTCAGAAGGCGGGCAGCAGGGAGACGACATGACCGCACTGGCGCTTTGCCGCGGCACGGGATCGACGGAGATAGCGGCATGAGCGAGAAAAAGACCACAACCGTGGAGGTGCGGCTGCCGTCGAGGATGGGCTTCGAGAAAGTGGCCATGAGCACCGCATCGGCCGTAGCCAAGCTGATGGGCTTTCCCGATGACCGCGTTGAAGACCTGAAGACGGCGGTAGCTGAGGCCTGCATCAATGCTATCGAACACGGAAACCGGCTCAACGAAAAATTGTCCGTGGGAGTGGTGCTGTCGGCAGGCGCCGATTCACTTGAAGTCAAGGTGATCGACGACGGAAAAGGCATGCAGAAGCAGCCGTCCAAGCCGGACATCGACCGCAAGATGCACGGTGAAGAAGATCCGCGGGGTATGGGAATGTTCCTGATCCAGGCATTGGTGGATGAAGCGGAGTGGGTCGCGGGCTCCGGGGGCAAGGCCAGTTATGTCCGGCTGATGATTCGGCTGGATAAGGAAGCGTAAGCGAAAATGGCCTGGGATCGGGCCTTAACCCAAAAGGAATATGGAGACTATTGATCGTGCAGAGCGAAACGAAGTCGCGCGTTGACCAGCTTACCTCCCCGGCCGGGCATCCGGTGACCGTCCTCCGGTATGAGGGAGACATCGCCAGCACCTCGAAGGAAGCGGTTCTGGGCACCTACCAGGCACTCCCGAAAAACGCCGTCAAGCTGATCCTCCTTGATTTCACCAAGGTGGATTACATCAACTCCAGTGGCATTGCTCTGGTCATCCAGCTTCTGATGGAGGCTACCAACGCCGGCCAGAAGGTGTACGCGTTCGGACTGTCGCCGCACTTCACCAAGGTCTTCACCATGGTGGGCATTACCAAATATGCAGGGCTGTTTCCGGGGCAGGCCGAAGCGCTGGCGGCGCTGTAGTCAGCGTTTGGTGAATCGGAACTCCGCGCGTCGCGGTAACTCCGGGCTTTGCGGGCTGCGGAAAAAATTCCACTGTGACGTAGATGTGCGAAAGGGCACGACTTCAGTCGTGCCGATAGAGCCAACAGAATTGAATGGGCTTTAGCCCCTGAGGCACGCTTTCGCGAGCTGATCTTCGCCGCCATTCGATTCGTCAAACACTGCCTAAGCTTCGCGGGAACTTGCTTCCATGCCATTCCGTACTCCTCAGCAGTACGGAGTGCAGCCGATGAAAGCAATCGTCTACGACCACTACGGTCCGCCTGACGTGCTGCAATATCAGGAGATCGAAAAGCCCACACCCGCCGACAACCAGGTCCTCATCCAGGTTCGCGCATCCTCTGTAAACCCCTACGATTGGCACTTTATCCGGGGCAAGCCGTCTTTCGTGCGCCTGCTCACCGGANNTCGTTCGCCGAATACGCATGTGCTCTCGAGTCGAAGCTGGCTCTGAAGCCGGAGAATATCACCTGGCAACAAGCTGCATCCGTGCCCATCGCCGGCATTACGGCATTGCAGGGCCTGCGCGATAAAGGCCGAGTTCAGGCTGGCCAGCAAGTCCTCATCAACGGCGCGGCCGGAGGCGTAGGGACATTCGCTGTCCAGATTGCAAAATCGTTTGGCGCCCGCGTCACCGGAGTGTGCAGCACCGGAAACATCGAACTCGTCCGCTCCATTGGCGCCGACAACGTAATCGACTACACCAGCGAAAACTTTACNNGTGCTCCACCCCAAAGGCACTTACATCGGTTGCGGCGGCGGAGGCCCTGACCGCGGGACCATTGACATCCTTGCCGGCATGCTCCATCCCTTGGTGATTGCTCCATTCACAACTCAAAAGATGCCGGGGCTTTTCGCGAACGTGAACACCTCCGATCTCACTTTCCTTGCAGATCTACTGCGAGAGGGCAAGATCGTTCCGGTCATCGACAGGGCCTACGCTCTCAGTGAAACGGCCGGCGCAATCGCTTATCTTGAGCAATGCCATGCGCGCGGCAAGGTTGTCATCACCATTTCGTAACATCGGTGCATTGCGCTGCCCCGCAATTGAGTATCATTGCGTTCATGAACCTCGACGCGATCCAGGCAGCTATCCGCGACGCCGGCTTCGACGGCTGGCTGTTCTACGACCATCATCACCGCGATCCCATCGGCACGCGCATTCTCGGGCTCGACGAAAAAGCGCACATCACGCGGCGCTGGTACTACTTTGTCCCCGCCGAGGGCGAGCCGCGCAAGCTGGTGCATCGCATTGAGGCTGGCCGTCTCGATTCGCTGCCCGGCGGCAAGGGGCTCTACTCAAGCTGGCAGGAGCTGGCGGTCGGCCTCGAGGCCATGCTCGGCGGCGCGCGCCTCCTGGCCATGCAGTACTCCCCCAACAACGCAATCATGTACGTCTCCATGGTCGATGCCGGCACGGTGGAGTTCTTACGCGGCCTGGGCAAAGAGATCGTCAGTTCCGCCGACCTCGTCAGTCAGTTTCAGGCGGTTCTGAGCGAGGAACAGGTAGCAAGCCACATGGGGGCGCAAAAGGCCATCGATACCATCCTGGTGGGCGCCTGGCGGGAAATGGCTCGGTGCTTGCGGCCGTGGGGTGGGGCGCCGGCTACGCTTTCGGAATTCGATATGGTGCGGTGGCTCAGCGAGGCCATGCGGCGCGAGAAGCTGATTTGGGAGAACGGTCCCAACGTGAGCGTCAACGCCAACAGCTCCGACTCGCACTATGAGCCCACCGCGGATCGCTCATCGCCGATTGCCGAGGGTGATTTTGTGCTGATCGATATCTGGGGCAAGCTCGAAAAACCGGGCAGCATCTTCTACGACATCACCTGGACCGGCGTGGTGGGCCGCGAACCGTCGGATCGCGAGCAGTTGGTGTTTGAGACGGTGCGCAACGCGCGCGACGCTGCCATTGCGGCCGTCGAGAGCGCTTTTGCCGCGGGACGGCCGATCCGCGGCTATGAGGGCGACGATGCCGCGCGCGCGGTGATCGACGCGGCGGGATTCGGCGAATTCTTTACCCACCGCACAGGCCACAATATCGCCCAGGAGATTCACGGTCCCGGTGCGCACCTCGACAACCTGGAAACGCACGACGAGCGTTTGATTCTGCCCAACACCTGCTTCTCGGTCGAGCCCGGCATCTATCTGCCCGAGTTTGGCGTCCGCAGCGAGGTGGACATGCTGACCGCGCCCGGCAAGGCCTGGGTCACCGGCAAAATTCAGCGCGAACTCATCCGCATCTGAAAACAGGGGTCAGAGATCAGGGGTCAGAGATCAGTAGACAGTAGCTTCCCGTAGAGAAGACATGAGAATAGCCCAGGGTGGAGCGCAGCGGAACCCTGGGAAGGCATCCCCATCAGTTGCGCGTCCCGGAGGTCCGCTGCGAAACTCCGCCCGCGTACAAGGCAGCGTTTCTGCGACCACCTCGGCAGCTTCTGATCTCTGATCTCTGACCCCTGATCTCTGATCTCTGACCCCTGATCTCTGAGCCCAATGCGATATAGTCAAAAAGGAATGGCAACAACACCGAACAAGCTGACGGCGGCACAAAAGGAAACGCGGCAGGGGTTCGTCTACCTTCCCCTGATTGCGGGCTGGCTGGTCCCTGGAGCAGGGCATTTTGTGCTGGGCAAATGGGTCCGCGGTACGCTGCTGGCCGTGTCGATCATCAGCATGTTTGCACTGGGCATCGCCATGCAGGGCAAGATCTATAGCGGTGCGCACGACATTCTCGAGATGCTGGGACTCGTTGGCGACCTGGGCAACGGACTGCTTTACGTTGTGGCCCGTGTGCTCGGGCTCGGCGCGGACCAGGTGATGGTCACAACGGCGGACTACGGCAGAGCCTTTATTGTGGTTGCCGGCCTGCTCAACGTGATTGCGGCCGTCGACGCGCATAACATTCGCACCGGGAGGAAAGCCTAGTGTTCCGTCCCGATCATTTCACGGCGGTTTTGCTCTTTGCCCTGTTTGCGTCCGTTGTCTTCGGCATCACCCAGCGCGACACGCCGCGGCGCATGGTTCGCTTCGGCATCTATTGTTTTGTGCTCTTCGCCGGGTCGGCAATCGTGCTGAGCTGGCTCATGTTCCTAATCGCGCGATAGATTCCCGCTTGACGTAGATGTGCAAAGGGGCACGACTTCAGTCGTGCCATAAGTTACTCTAAATGAGAGAGATGGGGCTTCAGCCCCATTGCCTTCTGCTTGGATTGCTCGAATCTAAACCCTTTTTCAGCAAGCTGTGCAGCCGGGCTACAAACGCTTTGAATTCAATGGGCGCATGGCGGCGTAAACCTTGATCCGTGATGGTATTTCTCTCAAAGATAGAAGTCACATTCACCGTTCGGACGCGCGGCTGCGTCATCGTGCCGGTTGCCCTCACTGACCCAGAGCTACGAGTAAGAGCCGGAGACGCAATCCAACTGCGAAACCATAACTTTTGCTTGAATGCACGGGTTAAGCAGATCGAGTGGATAACAGGGAACCAGGGCCTGCGCTTCGGTTTCTTGTTGTCTGAAGAGGTTGATGAGTCGCAGATTCCGCGAGAGGCTGAAATTTGGGTAGAAAACTCAAAATAGCTCTCTAGCCATTCCTTTCCCGTTGCCAGACCGCCGCGTCGAATGTATGCGCGCAGATGTACCCCTCCGCGCGATAAAGATCGATCGCGTTGGCGTTCGACTCGGTCACCGTCAGCGATATCTCGGTGGCCCCGTGGCGCATGAAGTGAAACGCCGCCACCGCAAGCAGCATCCGCGCCAGCCCGCGCCGCCTAAACTCCGGATGCACGCACACCTGCGTAATGTGGCCGCTCTGCGGGCTTACGCGTGAGCCCAGCACCAGCGCCACCAGCTCCCGGCTGTGCCGCTCCACCACCACGTGCGATATCTGCGGCGAAAAAACCCCGCAACCGGCGTAGCGGACAATGTTGTGCAGAAAGCGCTGCGAGCCGTGCACCGATCGGTACTGGTCGTTGATCAGGCTGTCGGGATGATTGCGATACGCCTCGGAGATGAGGCGGCCGGCGGGGATCAGGTCTTCCTCGCGCCATGGGCGCAGCTCGAGGCCGCTGGGCAGCTCCACGCGAGGCGGCGTCCAGATGCCTTTCAATTGCTGCACCATGAAAAGGCGGCGAAAGATCTCGAAGCCTGCCTGCCGGAACAACCCGGCGTGCGCACCGGCGGGGTGCAGCAGCAATTGCGATTCGATACGGTCCAGTTGCGGCGAATTCAAAAGCGTCTCAAACAGATGCTTGAGCAGAGTTTCTTCAATCTCGTGTGCCGAAGCCTGGCCAACCGGCGCCGAAACCTGTACAGGTTGCGCAGTGCCGGAGATCCCATCGCCCGACGGCGCGCCGCGGAAATCCTTCATCGGCTCAACCGGGCCGGCCCCGCCCGGAGGACTGAGCGCGAACACGTCGCCGATTACCGCCTTGGTTTCCTCGTACACGCAGAAGACATAGCCGGTCACCTGGCCGGATTCCAGCGCCGCGTAGCCGGGCAGCATGTGGCTGTCCAGATACTGCATCAGCAGCCGCGTCGAGGTGCGATAGTCCCAGTGCAGCCGCTCCTTCCAGAGTTCCCCTTCGGCCTCCAGCACAGGCCTCAGCACCGGCGCCGCAAAGTGCCGCAAGTCGAGGATCTCAATGGAAGCCGTCGAGGACATGATTCTCCGTTTTCGCGCGGCCTGACTCCGCCTGGCCAGGTTTCGCGGCGCGCCCGCGCTGCATGAATCCTTCCGGTTACTGTGCCATGAGTAGCGCTCAAGTGCAACCGGAAGTTCGCTTTATATCGGCTACCGGCTGCCCACCAGGTAGACCATGAGTCCCTGTTCCGGCCAGGCGAAGAGCTGTTCGTAGTGCCGGCCTTCGAGATATTCCTCCAGCGCGCCCTGGGTGTCCGCCGCCTGCTTGCCCGTAACCCGCACCACCAGCAGGTGCTGCTCATCGGGAACCCCGCTCTCGTCGTAGTTCACCACCTCGCGATTGCGATAGAACGAGAGTCCATACTCAATGTCGCGCCGAACCCGAAAAACGGCAACCGTTTCAACATTGGGTGCGCTGGCCGCAAGCTGTTCGGCCAGCGGGCGCGCGGAATAGGCGCGGTCAAGCAGGTGAATCACCCGCTTGCTCGCCTCCACCGGCGGAATCCCGAAGAACGGTCCCACTCCATAGAGGAACAGCATCAGCACCACCAGCACCGCGGTCGTCGCCAGCCGCAGGCGGGCCACGCCAAAGCCCTTCACCACAATCAGAATCAGCAGCACCGCCCCGCCTGCGGCTAGTCCCGCTGCGACCAGAGCCCGCGCCGGCGGCATACTGTGCCCGTGGACCACGAACCAAGGCAGCAGCAGCGCAAACATCGTCATAATCCCGCAAACGACCGCATGCCCCAGCAGCACCCAGCGGTTCAACCCGGGTTTGCGTCTGCGGAAAAGGTAGTCTCCCGTGAGGATGGCAAGGGGTGGAATGGAGGGAAGAATATAGCCCGGCAGCTTGGATTGGGAAAAGGAGAAAAATACGATGGGAATCAACGCCCACAGCACCAGAAACTCTGGAAAAGCATCGCCGGGCCGATTCGGCGCGGGCTTTTTTGAGCTTGCATGCCGCAGCCGCCACTCCGCCACCGAGGTCTGTATGCCGTCCACCAGTGCGCGCACCGCGATCACTGTCCACGGCATCATGGCCAGCACCACCACCATCAGGTAGTACCACGGTGGCTGCACATGCTGATACCGGTCGGTGGCAAAGCGCTGCAGGTTGTGTTCCAGGAAGAACTCGCGGAAAAAGGTTGGATTCTCAAGCTGGACGGCAATAAACCACGGCAGCACCATGGCGAAATAAAGCACAATTCCCGGCCCCCACAGCGAGCGGTACAAAATGGACCACTCCTTGCGCAGGAAGGCGAACGCCGCGAGAATCGCAATGGCCAGAAAAGGCGCCACCGGGCCCTTCGCCAGCGTCGCCAGCCCGGTAAAAAAGTAGATATCGTACAGCCAGAACTTCGACCCCGTTTCGTACCACGCATACCAGCCCAGCAGGCCGATCGCCAGCGGCGCGGCCATCTGCATATCCGTCGAAGCCCCGCGCGAAAAGCCGATGATCCCCGCGCAAGCCACCGTAATCAGCGCCGCATCCATGTGTCCACCCGGCCGGAACCGCCGCATGTGCAGGTAAATCAGCCCCACCATGATGAATGCGAATGTCGTCGATGGCAGCCGCGCGGTCCAGTCATGCACCCCGAAGTCCTGAAACAGAAACATGGCGCGCCAGTAGTAAAGGGCGGGCTTCTCCAGCCAGGGATGCCCGTAAAGGTAAGGCGTAACGCAGGCCGAAAGCCGTTCCCCCAGCGTGTGCGCGGAGTCGAACCGGTCCAGCATCTCGTGCGCGATCTGGGCATAGCGGGGTTCGTCGGCGCCCACCAGACCCAGGCCG
The DNA here is from genome assembly GCA_003166055.1 of Acidobacteriaceae bacterium. The sequence continues at coordinate 4,134 of PMWR01000546.1, read as the reverse complement.
TCGCCGCCCAGGTAAGGAGTGACCCCATAAAGAAGAAAGAAGACGGCGAAAGCGAGAAAGACGGAGACCTCGGCGAAAGTAGCCCAGCGGGGCAGTCGTTTGCGCCAGCCAGGTGGCGAGTACGGCGCAGGGGGTTCCAAGGCGTTTTCCACTTCCAGCAATTCTCCGGTTCCGGCGTTTCTTGAAGGCTCAAGCTCGGCGTCTTCCCCGCGCCGTCTGATCCGTATGGGTTCCGGTTGCCTGGGAGCCTGCTGGCCGGGTCAGGTCCCTTACCTCATGAAAGCGTAAACATATCCGCATCGAAACACACCCAGGCGAGCTCACGTTTCGACAGGGACAAGGCTAACAGATTCACGCCGAATCTCAAGGGCTCAAAGGCCGTTGGCCCTCAAATCCATCCAGTGCCGTGCGCAACTCCTCCAGAATCTCGTCGCGAGCCCGCGAAAGAGGGCCCTCAAGGGTGCAGCCGGCGGCATTTTCGTGGCCTCCGCCGCCCAGCCGCTGGGCAATCGCGGCCACGTTGAGAGCGCGTTTGCTGCGCAGGCTAAGCCGAATTCGCTCCTCAGGCAGTTCTCGTAGAAACACCGCTGCCTCAACCCCCGCAATATAGAGCGCATAGTTCACAATCCCTTCGCAATCGTCCTCGGTGGCTCCGGAGCGCGCAATATCGTCGTGGGTCACCCAAAGCCACGCCAGCCGGCCCTCCCGCTTCAGGTTGCCGAGAGCCGCGCCCAGCAGCAGCATCCTGGCCGCGGACGTCGAAAAATACACATCCTGGGCAATGCGCACCGGGTCTGCGCCGGCCAGCGTCAGTTCGTGCGCCAGCGCGAATGTAGCGGCGCTGGTTGATCCGTAGGCGAAACTCCCGGTGTCGGTCAGCACCGTCGTATACAGGCAGGTGGCCATCTCCGGCGTCAGGTCCGCGCCGGCGGCTTTGACCATCCGGTACACCAGTTCCCCCACACTCGCCGCGTCCCGGTCAATCCAGTTCAGATCGGCAAAATCGCTGCCCGTCAGGTGGTGATCGATGTTGATGGTAAAAAACTCTTCCAGGCCCCGCAGCTTGGTGCGCGCCAGTCCGTCGCACTCCAGCAGCACAACCGCATCGTAGTGTCCATGTACATGAATCGCGAAGCGGATGTCGCCCGCTCCCGGCAGCGCGCGATAGATGGGCGGAATCGGGTCGGCGGTCACCAGGTCCGCGTGCTTGCCCATCTGGTTGAGCAGCATTCCCATCGCCAGCATGCTGCCCACCGCATCGCCGTCCGGCCGCGAATGGGAGCAAACCAGAAACCGCTCTCCCCGGCGCAGTACCTCGAGAATCGCGTCCATGCAATCCTCGCCAGAGGTTTCAGGCTCGCCTCCAGGCGAAGCCGCCGGAAGCTCATCTGCCGGATTCAGCGTCGAAATTTCCGGGTTCTGGATCGAGATTTCAGGATCGGCATCCATGGGTGTCTACTCGGCCTGCGCCTCCTGCTCCGCCGCGGGCGTTTGTTGCTCCGCTGCCGGCGTTTGCTCGGCGGGAGCCTTTTGCCGCTTGCGCGACCGGTCCATCAACTCCACAATCCGCGCCTGGAAACGTCCCGAACGGTCCGCAAGAAAGTTCAGATCCGGCACGTGGCGCACGCCCATCCGCTCCTTCAATTCGTAGCGAATGTAGCCCTTGGCGGCTTCCAGACCGGCCACCGTGTCCTTCTCGGCCTGCTCAATGTTTTTCACCGCCGAGTCCACAGCCACGTACACCCGCGCCGATTTGCCGCCGGGGTTCAGCGCCACCTCGCTCACATAGCAGTTGGCGATGCGCGGGTCTGAGAGCTCGCCGTCGATCATGATTCCGATCTCCAGACGCAGCGTCTCCGCTACCCGATCCTGATGATGCTTCCGCGCCCTGTGTTCCGGCATCGCGCCTCCTTGGCATGACAGTTAAACGATTCAGGATAGCAGAGGCGGGCAATCCGAACGCCGGACTATTGAAGCGCGGCATCAACGGGGTGTACCATCATGTCGGCCAACAGCATCTACATCGGTACTTGTCTGAATTCGATCTCCCGTACAACACTTGAAAAGAGACGGATCGCACAAGGATTGTGCAGGCTCTGGAAAGCGTGACCGGCAAGAGGTTGACGCTACGGGACCCAAGGATGCCAAACTGAAGGAGAAGAATAAGAATTTTGCTACTTCCAAAACGGCAAAAGGTCAGCTGGCGGGCTGACCTTTATGCACACGATCCAAACTCTGTCGGCGGCTTCTCCCACGATGCCAGCCCCAACACGATCAGTGTATCATAGGGGGCTGCCGTGAAGGATTGGAAAGAGTTTCGCTTCAAAATCGACGGGGAAATCGATGGCGTGAAGATCACGCCTTACACGATGCCTTTGGCCCGCCTTGCTCTCTACCTCATGGACCTCGCTCAACTTCTAGGGCATAACGAAAGTGTCCATCTGATGAAAGTCGACGAAGGGAGTGCCGAACCTGTTTTCTATGTGGACCCGGATGAAGAATCTCGGGTTATCCTTCAGGTACGGAATGCTCAAAAGGGGATGGGGCCTCGCAACGCTAATAGGGCGTACAAAAAATTGGACAGCAAACTTCGCCATGACAATGCGACGGGTCGCATAATTGACCCGGCGAAGAAAGCAGACATTATCGAGTTCCCCGGCAACAAGGCCAATTTGCCTGAGATCTATGAAAACATCCGCGAACGAGCGTCTGTAACGGGGTTGCTTAAGCGGGTTGGCGGATTCGATAACACAATTCCTATCCATCTTCTTCGGAAAGACGGAGCCATCCTCTACTGCGAGGCCAACGATAACATCGCGCAGCAGCTTGCTCACGGCTATTACGCAAAGCCAGTGCGGATTCACGGAATAGCCACCTATAGCCGTGGAAACGAAGGCAAATGGAAAATGGAGAACTTCAAAATCCAATCCTTCGATGAAGCGCCGCTGATCGACGAGAGTTTCACTGAAACGATGGATAAGCTCCGAGCTATTGAGGGAAATGAATGGGCCGAAGTCGCCAATCCGTTAGATGAATTGCAGAGAATGCGACACGGTGAGGAGATGACGCAACGATGATTATCTTCGACGCCTCTTACTTGGTGGTATACCTGAACAAGGACCCGGAGCCGGCAAAAGACCGTCAGGGAAACCCCGTCAGCCGATTCAAGGAACGCGTCGAATATCTCGCAAGTTCACTCAACGCATCCGGAGAGCAGATTGGAATTCCTACGCCCGCTATGGCAGAAGTTCTAGTCAGGGCCGGGAATAGAGCGCAATTTGTCTCAATTTTGAGCGACCGTATGCGATTTCAATTGTTACCTTTTGATGCACGCGGAGCAATAGAGGCCGCCGAACTGATTGCCCTAATTAGATCTAAACGCGAAACATGGGGAACTCACGCAAAAGTTAAGTTCGATATTCAGATCGTAGCGACTGCCAAAGCCGAGGATGCCAGCGCCATATATTCGGATGATCAAGATATTGAGAACTTTGCTAAACGATTGAAGATACCTGTAATGAGAATATGTGACCTTCCCCTACCGCCTCCCAAAGAGTTTCCGAAGATCGATACAGGTGCGATTGGAGCCCAGAGTGTTCTATTTGACATGGCTCCTCCCCTGATCCAGGCCACCCAAGAGGCGGAGCCTGCACAATCAACCGAGTTAGAGGTAAACAACGAGGTACAACCCGCAATCCAGCAAGCGAGCGCCCCGATTCGAAAAATCATCCTCGAAGAGGATGCAGAAATCGCTTCCACACATCCCCCTCCCATTGGAGGAGGCAATGAAGGACATACTGAGGGTGAGGCTGTCGGAGAAGCCGCCGTCCCGCCCACGCCAGCAAAAGCTTCAGAAAAGCCCAAGACCGCCAATCAAGGCGGCCTGGGCGAGAGCGATTCTTGAACTTTAAGGTGGACCTGACGGGATCTAACCCGTTACTACTGCCTCACTTTAGACCGCCCTCAGATGCAGGCCAGCGCTCTATCTAATCGTGCTACAACGCCGCCATCACGATGGCACCAAACTCATTCGGGTTTCTCAATTAGTCCGTGCTGTGCATAATTCCGAACTCGCCGACCTGCTTCGTTCAGCTTTCCAGATACTCCCAGAACGAGTCAGCCAGCTCCGCGCCC
>PMWR01000020.1 GCA_003166055.1 Acidobacteriaceae bacterium | reverse complement strand
TTCACGAATAATGCAGGTTAGGCGACCTCTACGCAGACGGTTTAGGAGTGCCTCAGAATTACGCTCTGGCCAAACAATGGTACGAAAAGGCAGCCGCAGGCGGCGAGTCTGGCGCAATGGTGGCACTCGGCGGTATGTATCTAAACGGCCAAGGTGTAATTCAGAGCAACGTCCAAGCGCTCCAATGGATCAAAAAAGCAGTTGCAGCCGACGACACGAACGCCATGAGAGTGCTTGGCAACCTTTACGAGGCGGGTCAGGGTGTTGAACAAGATTACCCATACGCTCGCCAGCTGTACGAAAGAGCAGCTGAGCAAGGAGATGTGAGCGGAATGGATGGGCTGGCTTCCCTGTATGCGGACGGTCTTGGAGTTCCCCACGACTACCTTCTGGCCAAAAAATGGTACGAGAAGGCAGCCGCCGGGGGGGATGCGATAGGAATGGATGGTCTGGCTTCCCTGTATGCGAATGGTCTCGGCGTTCCCCAAGATTATGCTCTGGCCAAAAATTGGTATGAAAAGGCAGCTACGGCGGGCGATGTCTTTAGCATGACTGCTTTGGCCTCGCTGTATGCGGACGGTCACGGAGTTTCCCAGAACTACGGTTTGGCCAAGCAATGGTACGAGAAAGCAGCTGATTCCGGCGATGTGAGTGGCATGACTGCGTTGGCTTCCCTGTATGTGGAGGGTCACGGAGTTCTCCAGGACTACCTTCTGGCCAAAAAATGGTATGAAAAAGCGGCTGAGGCTGGCGACTCTGGGGCACTGTCGTATATGGGCTGGTTCTACGAAAACGGTTATGGCGTTCCCCAAGATTACGCTCTGGCCAAACAATGGTACGAAAAGGCAGCTACGGCGGGCGATGTCTTTAGCATGACTGCTTTGGCCTCGCTGTATGCGGACGGTCACGGAGTTCCTCAAGACTATGTTCACGCAAGAGAATGGTACGAGAAGGCAGCTGTCGCCGGGAACTCGACTGCAATGAATGAACTTGGCAAGATCTACGCAAACGGTTTGGGTGTTGGCAAAGATAGCGTGAAGGCAGAGGAATGGATTCAAAAGGCCAAGGAGTCGCATGCGAAGGAATAGAGATGAGCTTTATCTGAGCTCCGTCCGAAGATGGCTATGCAGAATTTGCTGTCTCCATCTCTTCCCAGACGTCTTCTTTTCAGGAACGGTGAAGCCGCGCCTGTGTCGATCAGTTTATCGCTGCACGAAATTTGAATCTCGGCATTTCGTGAAGCGAGTGCATCTTGAAAGAGCTTACCAAACGGTAAGCTCTTATAAGTCAGTCTGGAAAGAACGCCTTTGCTTTCTCCATTCCTTCCAGTGTTTGTTCCTCCTTCTTCAGTTGTGCCCTTAGGCCCTCCACGAGTTCTCGCTGAATCTCTATCTGCTTCAGAACGTGGTCACGCGGGGTTAGTTTCACCCAGCGTTTACGACCTTCGCTCTGTTCGGTTGTGGATGGCTGCTGCACATCGGGCGCAGCAGGCGGTTCTTGCTTCTTTCCAGCCATGACGATTCCTCCTTGTTGTGTGGCATTGGTTGTGGTTTATGGATTCCGCGCGCTACTCCATCAATCGGAGCAGTGCGCGGAATTCCTCAAGCATTGAATCGATGCCATCGAGCGCGCCGAGTGCGGCGCAGTGTTCGTTGTTTGCCAAGTCTTCTGCCGCAATCGAGAATCTTTTCAAGATTTCAGTGTTGTACTTCTTGGCCCGTTCGATGATGCGTTCCCGTATAGCACCATCGAGATCAGCCTGGTTCGAGTTGCTCTTCGCTTCTGTCATCGGTTGTCTGTTCGTCCTCCTTGTTGAATTGTTGGGTTTGTTTGGCGCACCAAGCCTCCAGTTTCTGGATGGCCTCGCGCATGACGGGCAGCTCGATGTGGGTGTAGAGATCATTGGTCGTGCGAGCAGTGCCTTGAGCATGGCCCATCAGCGCCATGCGCACGTCCTGAATGACCCCTGCTTCCATCAGGCGCGTATTGAATGTGTGCCTGAGTTGTTTAAAAAGCAATGGACGTATCCCGGAATTCTTAACTGCCGTTGCCCAGGATCGCCTGATCTTCCTAATGGGCTCGCCCTTGTACGTGAAGAGCAATCCTCGTTCTGCAAGCGTGGGAATGAGCTGTTGCATCCGAGCCGTGAGGGGTATTTCCCTCTGCTCACCACCGGCTGTTTTGCTTTTGGTTACGTAAAGCACGCCGCGAGTAAGGTCAACATCTTCGGCCTTCTGCGAAAACAACTCACCACGCCGCATGCCTGTGTCGATTGCAGCAACGACGATTGGTCGCAAATGCTCAGTCGCGGCAGCGAGCAGCTTCGGCTCTTCCTCAACAGAGAGAACCGGTCTGCGCTTTCTGCGAGCCCTGACCATCTGTACACGGCTCATCGGGTTAACAAGCAGAATTCCGGAATCGACTCCGAAGAAGAGAATCCGCCGCATGGTTTCAAGATCGCGGTTGACCGTGGCATCGACTACGCCGTCTTTGTTTTTTCTGTACCGCCTGTACGTGTCCGCCTGCACACGGTTAAGTTCTGTGAGTGGCGTTGTACCGAAATAGGGGAGCAGGCTCTTAAGTTGGTTTTCGTGGTACGGCTTGAAACTGGCGCTGCCCATGAACCGGGTAGCCAATGCCGCAAACGGCATTTCCGGGTTGAGTTGAATTTGCTTGTGCCTGCGCATGTCGAGTTCTTCTTGGAACTCGCGCTCACGCAGAGCGGCTTCACGTTTGTTTCCGGTTTTGAGGGATCGTCCGTGGCGTACATTGTGAATCCAGATGTACGACCACCAGACACCTCCTCGTTTGTAAAGGCTCATGAGTTCGCTCCTGACCTGGTGTCGGCACTGGTGTTTCCAGTGCCCGCCGCAGGCCAGGAGCCTCGGGCAGGGACTAGGGAGTTGCCTCGGGTCCGACTGCCCGAGGTTGATCGGCGGATTCATCAATATTCATGAGCCTTCGGGAGCGGTTTCCGCAGCCGACTACTTCCGATTCCTGTCTGAATCTCGTCCTAGAAGAAGCCGGCGAAGGGCAGAGTACCCAAGCATCCAGAGAAGCCAGAGAAGGCCCAGGACGAGGCCCAGGAGCATCAGGGGCAGGAGTCCTGAAGGGTTCTGAAACATGCTCTGAACGAAGATTCCGATAAAGGCGAGGGTAAGAATAAGGAGAACCACAAAAGGAAGAATGAGGCCAAATGCAACGAGCACCCACATGAGAACGCTTCCGCGCTGGTGCGGAGTGCTCAGGTTGCGGGAGCCGCAGTCCGAGCAAGCCTCGGCCCCACGAGGATTGGGGTGTCCCCGCGAGCAGAGTTTCTGACCGTAGCTCTTACCGCAGTAATTGCAGTAGGACGGCCTTCCAGACGTGATCTTCTGACAGGAATTGCAATAGCGCATGGGATTATGCTCCGGGCGGGGAGAGTGCCGAGCCTCCGGACCTTAGCCAGGAGGCCGACCAGAATTCCTGCCGCTGAATGATTGAAAGGGTTTGGAACCAGAAGAGTTTCTGTGTTTGTTTTGCGATGTGCCGCCGTAGGAGATGCATGCGCTCCTCGTCGTCGGTAACGACTAGAACCGCAAACTGCGGATGAACAACAATCTCTCGGAAGGCACCAGAGGCGGCTAGCTTCAGGTAGTGCGCAACTTTGCGGCTCCAGACACTGGTTGGCTCCGTGCCGAGATCCATTTCCAGAAAGAACGACTGCGTCGGACTCTCAATTGCGGCATCGGGAATGATTGGAATGGATGGCACCGGGGGAACGGAGAACGTCCACCACCGAATATCCGGGCCGCTCATCGCTCCTATATATATGTCACTCAAGGCGAGCTGATGTGCGGCAAAGCTGTTGCCGAGAAGTATTGAATCAGGCTTCCATTTAAGCGGAACATGGGGCAGAGGGACTTCCGCCGCGCCCTGCTTGGTCAGCCCGTAAACGGAGCGCCTGCTTCCGGTGGCGGTTGCTGCGAAATACCGGGAAATCAGGCTCGCGCGCCTCAGTTTTGCAAGGCGGACATTCGCACGGCTGACGGAATGAAATCCGGCCAGTTGCTCAATCTGCCTACGGTCAAGAAGACGCAGGAGAGCAAGGTTCCGAAGTAGCAAGCGGTCACGGGGCTGGAGAATGAGCGAACTAGGCCCATTCTTCAAGTGCCTCCTTTCCGGCAGCCGGACGCCGGGAAGCAATCTCCGCTTCAATGGCGGCGCGCGGCTTTGCCCAGTTCGCATTGGAGCGCAGAGTCAAATCGGCCGTGGAGGAGGTGTTGTGGGCTACGCCCTCCGTCTCAACTTCCGCCCAGTGTTCCCCGCCGCTGCGAACGAGAAAATGCCGGTTTGGAAGTTCCTTGAGCAATCGCTCGACTGCCTGTCCGCCATCGAGAGAGCGGGCGATGTAGGGTGCATCCTCCGGCGATGCCCGGAAGAAGAGCGTTGTCCCAGCAGAGAGAAGGGTCGCGCGAACTTGTGCGGGATACTGGCCGAGGTGCTGATTTGCGGTGACTACCGAAACGCCGAACTTTCGAGCCTCGGAGAGCAGGTGCTCGAATGTCTCGCCAGAGGAGACCAGGTTCTGGACTTCATCCGCATAGAGCGTGAAAAGCGTTCGTTTCTTTCGCGCAAAGATGGCGCTCTTGAATCGGGCGAGAATAAGTGACGCTAGCACTTCCGCATCGTCACCGAGCCGGGACTTCTCCATCTGGAGAATGACCCATTGGCCCCGGTCGAGCGCGTCCGACAATTCAAAGGCTGTTTGCTGGCCGACGATATGGCGGATCGCCGGGTCGGTGGTAAATGCGCTGACCTTGTTCAGGATCGCCTCGCGTACGACTGTCTGCATCGCATCCGATAGCAGTTCGTATCGACAGCGGAAATATGCTTTGACTTCGGCATTCTGGATATGCTCAATGAGCGGTGCGCGGAAACCGAGGTCGGTTAGAAACGGCGCGAGTTCCAGAAGTGTCATGCCGTTTTCTGCCAGTACCCATAGACTGTTGCGGAGTAGCTCCTCGGTCCGCGCGCCGAAACGATCAAGCTGCCATCGGCGACGGAATATGGAAACGACTTCGGAGATGAGTGGCGCAAGACTGCCGTGAGTGCGGAGAATGTTTAGGCCGACTGAGTATTGCGGGTCGGCTGGATTGACAATGATCGTCCTATATCCCAGGTTTTCGCCCGTCAGTTGCTCGCGTTGCCGAATCCGCCCGAGGATGAATGGGCCCAGATCGCCGTGCAGGTCGATGCATAAGAATCCGTGGCCGCCTCGCACGTCGCGGGCCAGCATCGATTTGATCAGGCTGGTTTTTCCTGTGCCTGTCTTGCCCAAAACGACGAGGTGCTCCAACCGCCGGGAGTGCGGAAGGAGATACCGGCTGCGGCTGACCTGACCGTCCCTGACCCGGTAGCCAAGCGCAATACCTGACGCATCCGGCGGCGCGCGGTTCACGAGTCTATTCCAGAGTGTTGTAACAAGTGGCATAGTGAATTTGGCTTAATAGTTTTTGATAAGCAACTCAGGGTATCGCTTCCCAGCGCTTTGCTGGATGGTGTATGAAATCGAGAATGCTTCCATAGAGAAGCCTGAGAAGAGCTTTCGCACTTCTGGGTGGTCATTCACCGAGAGCAGAAACTTGCCTTTGATTGATCGCAGCGTCTCGGCCAATCGCTCGAAGTCATGGGGCTCGAAATCGAATCGGTAGAGGCCGCGCACACCGTAGTACGGAGGATCAATATAGAAGAAGGTTGTCGGGCGGTCATATTTCCGAATGGCCTGCTCGTATGGCAGGCTCTCAATCTGGACGATCTTCAATCGCTTGTGGGTGTTCTCTATAAGCGCAGAAAGCCTGGGACTTGCAAAGCTCGGTCGCTGGATAACGTGAACGGCATAGTTCTGATGGACCACTCGTCCGCCGAAACTGAGCTTCTGTAAATAGAAGTAGCGGGCGGCGCGCTGAATGTCGGTGAGCGACTCTGGCGGCGTGCTCTGCAACTTCTGATACCACTCGCGGCTGGGGACAAGAAAGCGCATGTAGCGGAGCAGCTCTTCATAGTGCGACTGGCAGACACGGTAGAAGTTTACGAGTTCCCCGTCAAGGTCATTCAGTACTTCTACTTTGGAGATGGTCTTCTGAAAAAATATCTGCGCCCCGCCCGCGAACGGTTCCACGTAAGTTGTATGTTCAGGGATCAGGGGAAGGATTTTGGAAATAAAGCGGTTCTTGCCGCCGACATACGAGAGTGGGCCTTTCATAGTGATGTGGAAGAATTGTCAGAGAGCATTCGTTCCGTTTGAAGATAGAGCCCAAGTGCGGCTGCATCAAGGCAAGTCCGGTCATCTTGCTCATTGATGATATGTGGCCAGTAGTTGTTCACAACATCGCGCAGCGCGCGCGTGCTCGTCAGCGAGACTTCGCCGTATGCTGTAAAGAGTTCAGATTTCTTTACTGCCCAATGGGGAAGTGCCTTCTCCCGGAGCAGATCAAGCATCGAGGTTGTCAACGCCGTTGCTCTCGTATCTACTGTGCTCTGTTCGGATACAGTCGAGTCAACGCGAAAGTGCTCTATCAGAGAAGACAAAAAACCAACAAGTGAGGTTTTTGCTTGACCGAGGTCTGAGGCAAGCTGCCGGACTTCGGTATAGTGCAACTCGGGTCCGAAGTAGACGGCAGCCGTCGCTGTTCGTCCGGTCAATTTGATTGCAAGAAGGTGTGTGTTCATGGATCAGGTTCGTGAATGATGGCTCGGAATGCCTGGAGGAATGAATTATGGCTGGGGTCGCCCCGTTCGCAGCAGGCATGGAACGCCCGCGCAATGAGCTTCTCTGGGTAGTGTTCAAGCAGAATCGCATATTCTCTGGCGCGGCTAACTGTGCCCAGCTTTCTGGCGATCTGTAGGGCTAGAAACTGCGATGGGGAACGCGGAATAAAGGGCTGGCTAGTGCGCGCAACCCGCTCAAGGATGTTGGTCATATTTTATTTTTGTTGATTGTTAGAAGAGCACCGGCTGCGTGGTGCGCAGGGTCTTGACCTTCTTTGTAAGTTCTTCCCTGGCCTGAAGGAAATCTGCTGCGAAAAGCTCTTGAATCGGCAGTCGATACAACAGGGTTAGCTTCAGCGCCGTCCGCAGTGGAGGTGCAAGCGACCCGCGCTCATATTTTGAGAGCATCGTTGCATCATGGTGGCCGATCAGGTGCGCCACATGTTTCTGCGACATTCGCCGCTGCTTGCGGACGAAGTACAAATGCCCTCTTGTGTGTTGCATGTTTTTGTTTTTCCTACTTGCTCATACACACAGTAACAACTGGAGAAATATTGGCATAGTCAGGAAAACTTGAACCAGAGTCGGGAAGTATTTTCAAGATGTGCAGACAACCTGTGAAAAAGAGAAAAGACAAGGCCCCCCCCCGGGTTCTTTCCTTTTGGTCAAACTTGCATCAGAGCGACTGCAAGTTTTTCTCGATTTTCTATTCTCGCACCACGCTATAAGGTGCAGGTATGAATCTCAATGCTGGCCGCCCGCCAATGGATCTGGAAGCTTCCAAACAAAAGCTGATCGAGGAAGAATTGCAAATCCTCGCGACGCTCCATCCTACATACACGCGCGCGCAGCTTCGCGAATGCAGGGATAACCTCATCGACTACTTTGATTTCGTCTGGAAAGTCTTCGAGACAATGCGTGATGATGGTAGGCTGCGGGAGTTATTTGACAAGGACTCTACTTAATTCTACTTTTAAGGTGCCCAAGGGCATCTGCTGTCAATTAACTCCAATCATGTGAAGAAATATTTTGCCTACACACGCGTCTCAACCACGCGTCAGGGTGAACTCGGCGTCTCCTTGCAGCAACAAACTGACGCAATCAAACAGTTCGCCGCCCGGACAGGGCTCCAAATCACCCAATGGTTCGAAGAGCAAGAGACGGCTGCGAAATCTGGCCGCCCTGTCTTTGGTCACATGCTTCGGCGGCTCCGGCGACGGGATGCAACTGGCGTCATTATCCACAAGATAGACCGCAGCGCGCGGAATCTAAAGGATTGGGCTGAACTCGGCCAGCTAATCGATCAGGGAATCGAAGTACACGTCGCCAATGAATCTCTCGATCTAACTTCGCGTGGTGGTCGTCTCTCAGCAGACATTCAGGCGGTGGTCGCTTCCGATTTCATTCGCAACCTTCGCGAAGAGACGAAGAAAGGCTTCTATGGGCGCCTCAAGCAAGGTTACTACCCAATGCCTGCGCCTCTGGGGTACAAGGATGAGGGGGGAGGAAAGACGAAGTCGATCCATCCAGTTTACGGCGGCCTTGTTCGTGAAGCCTTTCATCTCTATGCAACCCAACGCTATAGCCTGAATACCCTAACTGCAGAACTGGAGAAGATGGGGCTTCGGTCACGATCAGGTAAGTTCGTGACCCGCAACGGTGTCCATCGGATGCTCAGAAATTCCTTCTACATCGGAATTATTCGCATCGCAAAGACCAGAGATTGCTTTCATGGATTGCACGAGCCGCTCATCTCGAAGCTGGTCTTTGATCGAGTGGAGGAAATATTGCAGGGCAAGCGGATACGTGGAACCACAACAATGGTGTTCCGCTATAGCCGGCTCATCCGCTGCCGCGGTTGTGGACGTTCACTGATAGGTGTATTGAAGAAGGGGCATACATATTATCGGTGCCAAATGCCAGCTTGTCCGACTAGTTTGCGTGAGGAATCGATTGATGAGCATCTAACACAAACCATCGGCTCGCTTGTATTGAATCCTCAGGAGCTTGGCATACTCGACCTCGAGGTATCGCATCGACGATCTGCAACAAATGCAATCAGGCAGCGAGAGGTGGAGAGCATACAGTTTCACCTGCGGGCAATCGATGACCGGCACAACCGCCTCATGGATGCATACGTGGATGGCTTGATAGCAAAGGAAGATTTTGAACGACGAAAAGAAACGCTTCAGATGGAGCGTTTCGGATTCGAAGAGAAATTGAAGAATGTCGAAGCTGGGAACTCCACGTCGCTGACAGAGATGGAAGAATATGTCAGCTTGGTGCGCGAAGCAACTCTCTTCACCCGTAAATTATTTGAGACTGAGTTCAGAGACTGGCTAAATCGGGCAACATGCCACCGGCAGGCGTTCGATAAAACTGTTGATTTTACGATGCGAAAGCCCCTTGCAGAGGTCTCTTTGCGACCCGGTGGGTCGAATGGTAGCCCGTGTGAGGACAATCCTGCCACCTTCTGGCAGCGATGGCTCGATTCTCTCTTGGAGATCGCCGTCAAAGATGGCCCTGGTGGTGGGTAAAACTGTCTTTTGGATGGGGAGCGTCTGCCGGACTTAGCGGAGGACCTTTCGCGTTCGGTGCAATTGCTGGAGCCCCTCTGGAGAAATTTCGAACTTTTTGGAAGCCCTGGCTGGATGTCGTATATGAAGACATGGAAAGCCACGGACCGAATCGTCGGGCGGAGATAGTGAACTAACGGGACGGACAGTTTGGCACTATGGCGTGGTTCGAGACAATTCCCCGAACGTGTGAAGTCTTCGGGATCATGAACAACTTACAGGCACGAGAGCAGTCACTGAACTTATCAGGAAAAGCGTCAAAACGCCCTCCTAAAGTCCGGTTCTTTTCACAGGAATTCCCACAGATTGTCGAGAACACGTTTCTGGTCTTTGGTCACCATAAGGCTCTTCGCAGGTACTTTCCCAGTCTTTACGCTCTTATGGTCTTTTCGATTGCTGTGCGCGATTGTGTCAGATCTTTACATGAACTGTTATGCGCTCTTTCTTCAGGCGGGCATATCCATGATTACGGTGCCAATGAATTGGTCTGTACATCTGCCAAAGAGGTTCAAAGCCGCATTTCTGGAGTGACTCTTCAAGTCGCTCTGAAACATTTGCATCACGGTATTGTCGGGCAACGGGCTGGCCGAGCACGACAGCTACGAAACCTCCTTGACGAAGCACACTCGCTGAAACACTGGCGAACTTATCAAGCGCGTTGCCATATTGCTCAATTATTTCTTCAGGCCTGTTTTTCAATCGCAATCGTCTTGCCCCAATCTCGCTCTTGAAATCCTGATCCAATAAGGTCGGCGACAACCATTCATACGAGAGTCGTTGGCCGAGGGCATAATCAGCCATGCACAAATACGGAGGCGACGTGATAATTGCGCCAACGTCTCCTTCTTGAACGCCGTACGATTCTGGTGTTGCCTCTAGGATGTTCACGTGTCGCGCTGTTGCGCGATTCAATTCGCTCTCCACATCCCGCCCTTCGCGTTCTAAAAATGCATACAGTCGTTCCGCTCCTGAAAGGGCCTGTTGCAGTTTGTCAAAGAAGAGTTGTAAAGCGGGCTGATATGGCGGTTCCGCCGAATCTCTCGGCAGGGGACAGTTGTCGGCGAAATAGCCATGCTGTTCTCCACGCCGTGCCGTGCATGAGGGCAAAATGGCGGATGCACAAGCGCTGAGAAAGGTTTTGAGAATTGGGTCCTTAAGACCATGAATGAATCCAAAAAGATGCCGCAACTCGCGTGTCGTTCGCGAATGAAACCATTTATCCAACAGCTGATTATTTGGAGGATCGATGCACTGTGCTGCCCGTATCGTTAGATGATCAAGTCTCTTGATTTGTTCACGAGTCTCGACAGGCAAAAATGTCAGTCTTGCCTTCGCTACGAGGCATGCGATGGAGTTCACGTCAGCTGAAATGCAGTTGTTGCCGTATTTCAATGCCTCAAGTGCAGTCTGAGCAGTCCCCCCGAACGGGTCCAAGACCAGGTCTCCACGAATGCCTAATGATACGAGCAAATTTGCTGGAAGGGCATGCACGAACGTGCTTGGATAAGTGTGAAATACATCATTCCGAGAGAGCCTAAAGCCCCAATCGCCGACGCTCTTAAGTGCGGCCACTATGTTTCGTTTCCTTGATTCGTCGCCCTGCTGCCAAGGTTTGCTTTCGCACCATCTTTCTACTGCGCTCGAAAGAAGTATAGAAACGCGATTCTTACTACGCCCTTTCGGCAGCTGACCGTCTGTCTCGCTCTGAAGTCTGGCTTCGAGAGACTTTATATGACGCTGAACGCCGAGATGGAATACGTACAAACTCCCTACCGGTTCGGGTAGCAATGATGTTCGATTTCCGGCAGAGAATCGGCGTGACATTACTAGAACCATGGGCTCGAATCCATCACCACGTAAACGTTTTGTAATCCATGACACTGCATCCGGATGGCGCAAAACACGTAGGGTGTTGTTGTGCTCGATATCGACCCTGCCGACGCATTCAGGTGTCTCAAGCAATCGATAACGCTGCACAAGCTCGCCAAGAGCTGGACGGAAATCATCAGATGCAACATCGTCTAAATTGGACATCAATGTTAGGAGGCCATCATCGGTAGACCAAATCAACTGTGAGCGCCCCATCCCTGCATCTAGCGCCCTTCTCATCAGATGCTGCAAAAATGCCATACGCCCCATTTCGCCTTCGTCAGCTTCAAAGAAGACCGTATAAACTTGGTTTCTGTACGAGACCCACTGTCGAACAGCATCGTCCTCGATTCTATCGACATCCGTTATGACTGAGTGCCTCTCTGCAAGCCAATCTGTAACCCTTAGGGGAATGTCGGCACTCACCTTCAACCCCAAAAATAGCGCTGAACGCGTCACATTATCCGCATTGTCTAAATCGAGAGGGCCGTTAATGAGAAACCCCAATTCACCTTCCCCCAAAATGCATTTGGCTATCTCGTCCGGATCTACCCGAACTCCCAATCCTTGAGATAGCTGGTCACATGCCTTATGAAATTGAGGAAGCTGCGATTGAAAAATAGTCGCATCGGGGGCAAAGTCGTTCCCAACGCGAGCCTCCAAAAGTCGCTGCCCTTCTATCTCATGATCGAAATTGACGAGCACTGATTCTGCTGTGTGCGCGAAAGGCGGAGTCCCCACATCGTGGAGGAGTCCCGCGAGCGTCAGCTGAACGCGTTCCCTTTCACTCAGACCTCTGCGAGTCGCGCACCGATAGGCAAGTGATGCAACTGCTATTCCGTGTTCCCACCGCGTAGCCCCTGAGAAGTCCTTGAAGAAGATGGAATCGACGTTCGATAACCTCACTCCGCGTAGTCGAATGAATTCTGGCAATCTGATAAAGGGTGCTGTCCACTGAGGCAGTTCGACAAATCCATACAGCAAATCCACAAATCTGATCATGAGTGTTTTCGCCCCATGGTCAGTAGCAGCATGACGAATCCCGCAAGTAGCTCAGGCGCCAAATCAGATAGCTTCCCGGTTTTCGACCAATCATGTATCGCAAAGGTGACAATAATCGCAGCGAATCCTGCCCCAACCCAACGAAATGCTCGGGAGCCAGCAAATACTCTTATTCGATCGATGAAATGTGCAATATGTAGCAAGACGCGCTGATGCATTCGCTCACGAATCGCGAGAATCACATCAAATGCAATGCCATTTGTTCGTGAAGAGATGTATTCGCCGGAATAGTGATATCTAAATGATCCGTCTCGAAGAGCATCGAGTACTCTGCGGAGGCTTCTCTGCGCAGTAAATGATGCGAAGCGCCAAACATCATATTCTGCTGCAAGTGCTAGTGTAGTCCGCCATAAAT
>PMWR01000288.1 GCA_003166055.1 Acidobacteriaceae bacterium | reverse complement strand
ATTTCGCTGGTGGCGCCAGGGTGCTCGGTTTCGGTGGATATGCCGTGGGGGGCGGGGAGTTATCAGCCGTTGTAGGCCGACCTCAAGGACGGGAAAGTTGTCCGGGTTGCGGTTGTGTGCCACAATCCCAAAGGAGTTCAATTCCACCACCGGCTGGCGGACCGAATCCGCCAAGAGGCCATGCATGAGAGAAAATACCCTTTAGTTGTTGATTCGCGCGATTCCAGATTCCTCTCCCTCCGTTCCCTTCAGACCGCAAAAGAAAGATCCCGAACCGGAAATTATCTTGTCGAGGGGATTCGACACGTTGCTCGAGCCATCGAGCATAATGCTCCGTTCCAACTCCTGTTTATCGACACATCCGTGCTCTCCAATCCATTTGGGCAGAAACTTGCACGACGCATTCGTCAGGCGGGAGTAGCCGGCGTTCGTCTCGCGCCGCAGCTATATCGTGAGCTATCGCTTGCAGCAGAGCCGCAGGGCATTGGCGCGGTCCTGCGGCAGCAGTGCTCACACATCGCGGATGTTAAGCCGACTCGGGATTCGTTCTGGCTTGCGATTGAGTCGGTCGACCTGCCGGGGAACCTGGGGACCATTATTCGGACCGCAGAGGCTGCGGGCGTGAGTGGAATCATTCTGCTTGGACCGGACTCCGACCCATGGGATCCAGCATGCGTGCGAGCCAGCATGGGGTCGCTGTTTTCGCCGAGAATGGTGCGGTGCTCGCACCAGGAGTTCGCGGCTTGGGTGAGGGCGCACCGTGTTTCCGTTGTCGGATCGTCGCCTGGCGGTCTGTTGGATTTTAAGGCATTCCGGAGTCGATGGCCGGCGGTGCTTCTTATCGGAAGTGAGAGGCAAGGACTATCGGAACAACTGCTTGAAATATCTGACTTCGTTCTTCGTATTTCAATGCATGGCAGTTGCGACTCGATTAATGCGGCTGTTGCGGCGGGGGTTCTCTTGTTCGAGATGTCCAGTCAGCGATTTTCCAGTCCCTCCAGTTCCGCGGAGGGGCCGGGGTAGAGTTTGCGCACAAACCAAAGAACGGGCAGGCCGAGGAGAATCAGCGCGGTGCCGAGCAGGGAGCCTTTGAGATTCCCTGCATAGCTTGAAATGAGCACCGCCGCGGCGCAGATAACAAAGATGGCGGGAAGGAGCGGGTATCCCCAAACCTTGTATGGCCGCGTGGCGTTGGGCCGTTTGCGGCGATAGACGAAGACGGTGGTGGCGGTGAGCATGTAGAAAAGCCATTCGGCAAAGATGGCTAGCTCGAAGTGCTGCTGGAATTCGCTGAGGAACAACAGCAGAACGGTGGAGAGCAGCGCCTGAATGACAAGCGATGTGGACGGTGATTGGAAGCGCGGATGGATGTGCGCGAACTGGCGGAAGAAGAGCCGGTCGCGCGCTGCGGCAAAGGGGATGCGCGCGCCGGACATGATGGTTCCGTTGAGCGTGACGAAGATGCTGAGAGCCATGGCCGCCGCAACGAATCCTGCTCCGGCCGGGCCGGCAACTACGGTGAGCGCAGTGACGGCGGGGCGCTCGCTGGCGGCGATTTGCGAGGCCGGCAGAATGTATTGGATGGCCGCATTGGTGGCCATGAACAGAAAGCCGACGATGAACAGGCCGCCGATGAGTGCGATGGGCAGGCTGCGCTCAGGGTGGCGGACTTCGCCGGCGACCATGGTGAGGTCGTTCCAGCCATCGTAAGCCCAGAGAGTGGCGATGAGCGCGGCCATGAATCCGCCGATGCCGCCGACGGCGTGGGGCAGAGTGGTGGTGAAGTTGGAAAACGCGCCAGTGGCGGAAGCGAAACAGAGGCCGGCGACGATGAGGATGAGAATCACTTTGAGCGTGGTGAAGATGAGCTGAAACTCGGCCGCCTTCTTGATGCCGAGATAGTTGAGCCCGGTAATGAACCAGGTGACGGCGATGGCGAAGATCTGCGACCAGAGCAACGGCATTGGCCCGCCGATGGCCTGATCGCTCAGCCAATGGAAGGCGGGAAAGAAGCCGAGGGTGCGGGCGAGGCCCACGGTGACCGCGGCGATGGAGGCAGGCTTGGCGACGGCGAACCAGGTCCACATATAGAGGAAGGCTGTTGTGTCGCCGTAGGCGCCGCGGAGGTAGACGTACTCGCCGCCGGCGTAGGGCAGCATGGCGCCCAGTTCGGCATAAGTCATGGCGCCGAAGAGCGAGAGCAGGCCGCCGACGATCCACGCGAGATAGACGAGTGCGGAGGAGCCGACATCTTTCATCATCTCGCTGGGGACGAGGAAGATGCCGCTGCCGATGATGGTGCCGACCACGATGGCCGTGGCCTGGTTCGTGCCCAGCACGCGAGGCAGGTCGGCCACCTGCGGTGGGGCAGACGCGGCTTGCGCCGCGAGAGGGTTGGAGGCCGGAGGCGCGGAGGGGAGCTGGCTCATTGGGTGATGAGAGATTAGCACGGGAGGCGACGTTGTCCGAAGACGCGCTCATCGCATAAAAAAGGCGAAGGATGGGGCACAGCGGATCCTGTTGACACTTGAGTCGAGAATTATCGAGTCCGGGTGCCGCAAACCGTTCTTGAACATTGCTCCACAGGAATATGTTGACATTCTGCCTATACGTGGCGCAGGGTATATGTAGAACGGCAACAGGGAGGGGCGATGGGCGAGAGCAAATCCGATGTGCTGCAAGGAACGCTGGACCTGATGGTGCTGAAGACGCTGGAGGCAATGGGGCCTCTGCACGGGTACGGGATTGCCCGGCGCATCGAGCAGGTGAGCGGCAATGGCCTGAGCATGAACCAGGGGACCATCTACCCGGCGCTCCTGCGATTGCAGCAGCGGGGATGGATCAAGGCGGAGTGGGGCATGTCGGAGACCAAGCGCCGCGCCAAGTTCTATTCGCTGACGCGCATCGGGCGGAAACAGATGGACGAGGAAACCGAGAACTGGGAACGCATCGCCGCAACCATGGCGCGCTTTCTTGCGCCCTCCAATTAGGAGCCGCATATGGATTTGATACGGACTATCTTGAGCCGTTGCGCGGCGCTGTTCGGAGTCCACAAGCTGGACGCCGACCTTGACGACGAATTGCGCGCGCATATCGATCTGGCAATCGAAGAGAAAGTGAGGCGCGGCATGCCGGCGGCGGAAGCGCGCACCGCGGCGCTGCGCGAATTTGGAGGGGTTACGCAAATTACGGAGACCTATCGCGTGCAGCGTGGCGTGCCGTTTTTTCTCGAGATGGCACGCAACGTTCGATTCGCATTGCGCCAGTTGCGCNNCCGCTCGCGTTTCGCGATTCGGACCGCCTGGTTGTAATGCGTGAAGCGATGGAGGAGCCGGGCAGAGAGAGATCTGTCGAACCCGATAATTACCTTCACTACATGCGGCTGAAGAAAGAGACCAAGACCCTTGAGGACGCGGCGATCTTTCAGCAACGGGGAATGAGCGTTTCCCCAACCGGCGAGCATCCGCGGATCGTTGGCTCGGTGGCGACTTCGCCGAATCTGTTCAGGGTGCTGGGCGTGCAGCCGATGCTGGGCCGCGATTTCGTGGACGCCGACGCAATTAAGGGCGCTCCCGACGTTGTGGTGTTGAGCTATGAGGGGTGGCAGACTTTCTTTGGCGGCGATCCAAAGGTAGTGGGGAAAACTCTGCGATTCGGTGGCGATCCAACCACGGTGATCGGCGTTCTGCCTCCGGGCGTGCGCTTTCCACGAATTACGTTGGCTCCTGACATCGCTGCCGGTGCGCCGCGGGCAACCATGGTCTTTGTACCCTTGACGCCAAGCGACTGGGATTTGAGCGCAGACACCGGCAACTTCAATTTCGTGGCGATTGCGCGGCTTAAGGATGGTGCGACTCTGGCGAAGGCTAACGCTGAGTTGGAAGCCTTGCAGAATGCATACACGGTTTCGGCGCATTTGCCGATTCATCTGGGAATCGCGCTCACGCCGCTGGCGAGCGATGTGACTTCGGGAATCAGCGCCGCGCTCTGGCTGATGTTTGCCGCAGTGGGCGGCGTGTTGCTGATTGCGTGCGTGAATCTCGCCAACCTGCAACTGGCGCGCGCTGTGTCCGCTGAACGCGAAACAGCGGTGCGCGCGGCGCTGGGGGCAACGAAGAGCCAACTGGTGATGGCGCGGCTTACTGAAAGCCTCTTGCTGGCGCTGGCCGGGGGCGTGGCTGGAGTTGCGTTGGCACTCGTCGGCGTGAGGCTTTTGCTGGTGCTTGTGCCGTCGAACGTGCCGCGCCTGAACGAAGTCTCAGTGAGCCTGCCGGTGTTGTTATTTGCAACTGCATTGTCGATCACGGCTGCGCTGGCTTTCGGCATTTTGCCGGCGCTGCGATCGCTCGATGTACACCCGCAAGCGGCACTTCAGGCGAATTCATCGCGCACTGTCAGTTCGCGCGAAGGCCGCCGTACGCGCAGCATTCTAGTTGCGGGACAGGTTGCGTGCACGGTCGTACTGCTCATCGTCACATCCCTGGTGCTGCGGAGTTTTTCGCGCCTCTTACGTCAGGATCGCGGGTTTGATTCAAGCCATGTGACGCTTGCCAATGTCGATCTGTTCGCGCCTCAGTTCAGTGACAAGGTCCCCGGCGTGAAAGCGGTGAAACTGGCCTTTACCGATCGCACGCTGGCGGCTTTGCAGCAACTGCCCGGGGTGCAGTCGGTCACGGTCACCAGCGCCGCGCCGTTGACCGGTGAGACGTGGGTAGACGAGTTGAAGCGCCCCGATCATCCATTGCCGGAAGCGCAGCGCCCGCTGATCAACCTGCGCTGGGTCAATCAAGATTATCTTTCAACCATGCAGATTCCGCTGGTAGCGGGGCGCAATCTTACCGCTGCGGATCGCGCCAATCCGTATGTGGCGCTCATTTCCGAGAGAACGGCACGCGAAGGATTTCCCGGCGAGAATCCGATTGGGCGCAAGATTTCCGACATTGTTCCGGACGATGAGCATTCCGTCACTGTGATTGGAGTGGTGGCCGACACGCGGATCAATGGCCTGAAAGACACGGCAGCGATGGTCTACATGCCCTACTGGGCTTATACGCCGTGGACGCTGTCGTTCCTGGTGCGCAGTTCGCAGCCGAGCAATGCGCTCATTCCGGAGGTGCGCCGAGCGGTGTGGGCAATCGATCCGCAGGTGGCCATTCCATCGCTCAAGTCGATGGATGAGCAGTTGAACGACTCTGTGTCGACGGAGCGGTTTCAGGTGGTGGTGCTGACGAGCTTTGGCGCGGCTGCGCTGCTGTTGGCGGTTCTGGGCGTGTATGGCGTAATGGCCTACTCGGTTTCAGTGCGGCATCAGGAGTTCGGCGTCCGCATTGCGTTGGGTTCCGGCAAAACAGCGCTGGTGCGGCTGGTGATGCGGCAGGCGGCGTATCCCGTTCTGCTGGGTGCGGGCGTGGGGCTCACGCTTGCGCTTGTGGTGCTGCGCTGGGTGCGCAGCCTGCTGTACGAGACGCCGGTGCTTGATCCATGGGCGATTGGCGGCAGCCTGCTGTTGCTTTTGAGTGCGGCGGCGGTGGCAGCGGTTCTTCCGGCGAGACGCGCGGCATCGACGGATCCGATGCGGGCGCTGCGGGCGGATTAGGAGACATTTCGTAAATCCTGCAGTGCTGACGGCGGACATCCCTCAGCGGCTAAAGCCGGTTCAACTTCCTGGTTTTTTGCGGTGCGGCCGACAAAGGTCTCACTGTGAACGGGCGTGGGAAATGGTGCATGGGGCTAAAGCCCCATCTCTCTCATTTAAGGAAGTTTGTGGCACGACTGAAGTCGTNNGATTTTTCAGCAATCTGGGCACGGCTGAAGCTGTGTCCTTTCAAAGCTGGTCTATGTGAAGGCTTCTGGCAGGCGGCGGCTCTGGCTTAATACCAGTGCTTGAGCAGGGGCCAGTCCTGGGAGTAGGGGCGCTTGCGGTGGCGGAGCCAGAAGTAGTGGAGATGCTCGAAGTCCATGGTCCAGGGCTCGTCAAATGGGCCCAGGTCGATCACTTCCTCGTAGTTGCCGGTGTAGTCGGACGCGCTTTGCCCGAGGGTGAGCATGGATTCGCCGGTATAGTTGTTCCATCCCCAGTAGAAGTAATTCTGATGGCCGCTGATGGCGGTGGGCAGGCCGTAGGCGCGGCCGAGGATGTCGACGGCGCTGGCTTCACCGTAGTTGCTGCAGATGATGCCGGTGTGTGCGCGGATCTCGGGCGGCAAAGCATTGTAGCGGGCTGCGAATCCTTGCACCATCTGCTGCCAGCCGAAGCGGTCGGAGAGAATTTGCGGCAGCGGGCTGGTGAACTTTTCGGATTGGGAATTCTTGGGGTTAAAGAGGATGGCGGTATACGCGTTGTACCGGTCCGGCGGGAGAATGGAGAGCACCACGGGGCCGGTTGCGAAGACAAAGGTCAATGCCAGGACAATTGCGTAGGTGACGGACGGCCAGGCGCCGCGTGTCATCTTGCCGAGTCCGACTGCACCGGCGGCGAAAAGGACGGGATAGATGGGCGCGACGTAGTAATCCTTGGCGTGCATGGCCATCATCATCGAAAGGAAAATGAGATAGGTGAAGGCAACGAAGCGCCACGCGCGTGTTGAGCGGCCGAGAGCGAGCCAGACAAGGCCGCCGATCCACAGCGGAGCGGTGGAGATAAGCAGGATCTTCATCTGCTGAATGATGAAGGTAAGCGGGGGCAGCTTGATGTTTTTGTCGGAATGGGCAACGCCGCTTAGGAAGACCCAGGTGGCGAACTGGTGGTCCCACTGCCAGAGCAGGTTGGGCAGGGCGATGAGCAGAAGCACGGCAACGCCGGCGGCGCACCAGCGCGACTTGAGGATGCGGCGCTGAGGGCTGAGGAGCAGGCCGGCGATGAGCGCGATGAGAAAGAAGACGGTCGCGTGCTTGTTTTCGATTCCCAGGCCGGCGAGGAGTCCGAAGAGGAGCCAGGCGCGCGGGCTCGCGCTTCCTTCAGCGATGCGCAGGACGACAAGGAGCGATCCCATCCAGAAGCAGGGCTCGAAGGAGTTCATGGAGAGGTAGCTGTCAGTGCCGAGGAAGACGGGAGCGGCGAGAATGGCGGTCATGGCCAGTATCTGAGCGGAACGCCGCCCGCCAAGCTGCCAGGTGAGTACGCCGGTGAGGCCGACCATGACGCCGCCGGCCAGAAAGCTGAAGGTGCGGATGCCGGTGAGTGAAAGGCCGAAGAGGGCTTCGGCGATGCGGGCCTGGAGGGCTACGAGCGGAGGCTGATCGACATATCCCCAGTCGAGATGACGGCCGCAATCGAGGAAGTAGAGCTCATCGCGAAAGAAGCCGTAGCCGAGATGCACGCCCCAGATGGAGCTGGCGAAATGGATGAGGAAGGTGAGAGCGGCAAAAAACGCGGCAAGCACCAGGGCAGCGCGCAGCGGCGTTCGCGCTGGAATGAGTGAACCCGATCCCGGCATGGAGCTTTTCCCCGACAACTGACTGTGCAGGTAGTCAAGGGAGCTCGCATTCTTTGGAGCGAGGCTGGTTTCAGGCATGTCCTAATTATCAATTATTGGGCTGTCTGGAAATGGCAACAGATTCGGAAATTGTGAGACTGCGTTGATGCAGGAGCAGCGCCGGTTCCCAATTGAGGGGGAACCGGCGGCCTCGGGGAGGGGCGGCCTCGGGGAGATCGGGGGGTTACTTCTTGCTGTCGCGCGCTTCCTTTACAAAATCATGGGAGAGCTGGATGTGGTTGAACTGCGAGGCGAGAAGTTGGCGTACGGGGAACGGGAGTTCCTCCTTCAGCGCCTCGGTGTATGCCTTTACGGTCGCGTCTTCAGCCTGCTCGGCGGTTTCAAGCAGGGAGTGATCGCCGGCTCCCAGCTTTGCCTTCAGGGTTCCCCAGGCTTGACGGAAGGTGCCGCTCGCCGTGGCGCCCTCTTCAATATCGTGAACGCCTTCATGGTGGAGCACCGTTTCGAGTTCGCCTCGAAATTCCGAGCGTTTCAGCGACTGTTCAAGGAAATAGAGTTTGAGGGCGGGGTCTTTGAGCTCTTCGCCGATTTTCTGAAATCCTTCTTGCCCGTCAATCAGACTATCGATGACTGAGCGCAAGTTTGCTTCGACCGCCTGCAGGGTTCTGGATGGATTCGCCATGATCGTTTTCTCCGTGTACGTCTGTGGATGGGAGTGAGAGATATGCGGGCAGGGTCCGGCGGCTGGGTTGCGATTCTCCTTCGTCGCCGGCAAGGTGAGGGAAATCGCGAAAACCCGACGCCCCTGCACCGCTCAAGAAACGAGTGACCATAGCGAGCGGGCCAATGCGCTTCATGTATATAGAGGCGGGAATGAGGGGTGCGGTTGCTTGGGGATGGCCGAGGGGCATGTGCGCCGGCGCGTCTGGCTGGCGATCCAGCGATGCGGCGAAGGGCGGCCTTGAGGCGTGATGGGAGTCACGGGCAGGGAGGTTGCGGAAGGCTTAATTTGCTGACTGCAGACGATCGGGCACTGGACTACGCAAGGTGGTTTGGGATGGGTGGTTTGCGATGGGTAATTTGCGAGAAACCCAGGTCTCTCCGATTTCGCAGGGCAAGACCAATCGGAGCTCGCCCCTATCCATGTTGTCACATCCCGGGCTGGATGATCCTGACCGTCAGGGAGGGGCCCTATTATGGATGGAAACTGTGTGAAATGTGGAGCGCGACTGGAGTCGCCGTGGAGCTTCTGCCCTCATTGCGGGGCGGCAAGCGTTCGCGACGTGGTGGAAATTGAGCCGGAAGAACACGAGAAGGCGCCGGTGCAGGGCGCATTCAGCGGATTGCTGATCGGTGTGCTGGCGGTGCCGATCCTGATCATTCCAGGGGCGCTGATGTGCCTGACCGGACTGGGCGCGATTCTCGGGGTTCCGATGATCGTTCTGGGCGTTTTTGCGCCGCTGCTGGGACCCATGATTGGGATCGGCACGCTGCGGGGGAAATGCCCCTGGTGCGGAACCGCGGTGAACAGCATTATTGCGGACGATAAGGAGTTTGGCTGCATAGCGTGCAGCAAACGGATCGCGGTCAAGCATCGGGAATTTGTCAAGGCGGCGTAACCATCCGCGGTGGCGCAGCCGCCTGCGGCCCTGAGAACGGATTGCATGGGATACTCGGCCTTCGCCAGAAACAAGGCGATGAGGCGCCCGTTGCCGATCAACTGCTCAAGGCTGGGCCGAGCGGCTACTTCTGTGCGGGCTTCTGGGCCAATTTCTCATCGAGGTTTTTGTTCCACTCGGCGCGCTCCTTCGTCCGCTCATTCTCCTCGACGTGGATTGCCTGAATGAAGGTATGCATCACGTCGTCCAGTGTCCGGCCAGGCGCCAGGGAGCAGCCTTTGAAGATGTCGGTGTCGGGGTTGGTTTCGAGCTCGGGCGCGGTACAGGTCAGGAGCAAGCCCTTCACGTCGTTCACCTCGAAAGTTTGCCCCCTGGGGTGAGAGTCGGCGGCGGATGGCGCTACAGGAGCAGTCTTCAAGAGTTGCGACTGTGCCGCGGGGTCGGAGGACTTTTTCTCGCCGACCAGGGTCTTGGGCGGGGTAGAGGCAGTCGCCTGAGCGGCGGCCAAGGCGATGAAAACAACGATCGGAAAGAGAAACCCATGTTTATTCATAATCACCTCTCATTTTCCTAAGTCAGGATTTCGCCGATAGTGGACTATCGGCACCGTGGTGAAAAGGTTCACCCGGAATTGTTCAGGCCAACCAGGGCCGGAACGCAAAACCATGCCGGAATACAACTTTCCCGAAAACGGGAGGAGGAGTTTCTCGTTCCTTCGCTTGAAGTCCCTAACCGCAAGGGGCATGAATCGTGAATTCGAAATGTACGGAAAGTTCTATGGGCATCTGTCGGACAAGTTCACAAGGGAAGATTGCTGAATGGTACCACAGTGATCAATTTTGACCACTTTTCCAGATCGGGGACCCGGCGCACGATGTGTGTGCTGGGGTGGTTTGGAGGCGCAGGACGGCGTACACGGCACGGGATTCAGGCGGCGCGGGGCGTGAGCTTGAGGCCAGGGCCCTTGATGACCCCGAGCCACCTGCGGTGGGGCCAGCAGCCTTCGGCCCTGGGAATGAACTGCATGGAATTCCCACCTTTCGCCAGAATAAAGGCGAAGATATGGCGCCTGTGCCCGACGCTGGATGATCATGCGTTCGATGTTGATTTCACTGTTGGCTTGTATTCNNAGCCGTCAAGTTTAGGCACAGGCATCACCGCACCCGTATGCACCACCCAGCGGCTCATCCGTCCGCCAGTTACATATTCGTTCTGCCCAATCGTAAAATCGGCCTTGCCGGGGAAGCGATACTCGTTGTCGTCGTAGTCGCCCGGATAAAACTTGAAGCGGAAGCCTGCGCTGTAGTTACGGTAAAAGTGGCTGCGGTCCGCAGGGATGAAGGACACGTAGCATTGACTTGATCCTGTTGTGCCGGGCTGGCAAGTGGTTGGAACTGCCGAGCTTCCGGGAAGATTTGAGAGATTTTTCTGCAGGTACTGATACACCTGCGAGGTAATGTCGTAGACGGGCGGGGCGGCTTCGCTCGCGGACAGGGGAGTGATCACACCGGCGGATGCAAACAAGCTCAATGTGACCAAAGTTTCGGGATTCGGAAGGTTTGCAGTGTTGTAATCCCCCACGTCAAATGTGCCGATATGCGGATGCCAATTCCAACCAGGGCTCACCGCCAGGTAGGCAGCGGAATCGATTGACTTCACGATGTTGTCCGGATTCGCCGTCAGAGCGGTGGCCAGGTAGCCGCCCAGTGCAGCTTCGCTGGCGTCGCTACCGCTCAACCCGCCAGGCTGGGCCATGCCAGACACCCGGATGTCCGTACCAACCCACCAATGGGCATCCGCAATGTTGGTCTTCGGCTTCGTCGGATCGTCCTGCCCCTTGTTCATTAGAGGAAGATCGACCAGCCCCAGCGCGAGAAAAACCGGCGATGCACTTACCGACGCTGCGCCCTCAATGTCGAGTCCTGCAGCCGCCACACCCAGGGGCGGCATATATGAGAAAGCGGGATTCACTTGGATCGGCGTGGAAGATGCAGTTTGCACATTCTTGTCGGAAGCTGTGGGCGGCTTCCCATCGTTCGAAGGTGGGGTCGGTGTCGCCCTCTCTGTGACATACAGATAAGATCCAGCGGCCAACGGAGTTGCGAGCTTCGCACTAAAGCTTCCATCCTGCCCTGCCTTGACGGCGATGACGGAGGCAGTGGGGTCTGTGGGGTTGATCGCCAGCAGGGACGAATCGGTGCTGCAATCCAGCTTGGAAGCGCTCGGCTTGATTACGGAAGAACACACGTAGACCCAAACCTGATGGAAGCATGAATTCACCGTCGTCTGAACATTGCCGGCTATCTTGGCGTTTCCCTTCATGGGCCTGGCACTCAGCACCGGCGTCGTCGGATCCTTACAGGTTGATGGATCCGCCGGCTGTTGATCCGGAGGGGGGGCTTTCGGTCCCTCATTTGCGATCGCGCCAAGCGCATCATTCGTGCTGACCTGAGTCGACGGCTGTTCCGTTGGATTTGGATCTGCGACCGCGGTATTCGCGCCATTCGCGGCGCCCTGGGGTTGCGGCTGACTGGCCGCAGGACCGCTGGGAGCGGGTGCCGGCGTATGAGCCGCAATGACTCGCATATGATTGGCGGCGTTGGCGTCGGAAGGCTGTGTTGGCGTCGGGGTCGCACTGATCTGCGGTTGACTGGCCGGGGGCGCGATGGAAGCAGGCGGCGATTTCTGATGCGGATTGTCCGGCTCCGCAGGTGAATTTGCTGCTGCGACAAACATTGCGTAAAGGACTTCCTGCGGTACCCCAGCGGCATTGAGTGCCTTGATGTTGTCTGGGGTAAAACTGAAGTTAGTCGTGTTCGCGGGGTTCTCAATGATTCCCTTGATCGTTTTTGGAGGGGTATGGATGTTGAGCAGAGTAATGACGAGATTCACATCCACCTGGGTTGGGATAGTCTGGCTTTGAGCCAGCGGGGTCAGGATCGCAGAAAGCAGCACGCACGCGATGGGTGCGGCGCGACAAAACCGCCGCTTGCGCCCTAGCGGAAAGCCGCAACTTGCTACGGGCTGCAAGTTTGCACTCCGCAATGGGGTTGGCATCTTTGGCTGTGTGGTTTGCGGGGCCGAGGCGATCAAGGCAAGGGCATGCAAAAGCCGGGGGAAGTGCTTGCACATGGACGTATCCCACTCTCTCGAAATGAATTTGACCCTAATAGTATCAGCACTTTTGAACCGCGAGATGCGCGAGGAGAAAAATATTTTTGTGTTTGTTAAGTAGTAATGAAACTAAGA
>PMWR01000584.1 GCA_003166055.1 Acidobacteriaceae bacterium | reverse complement strand
TTTGTTGGTGGGTTGAGAGTGGGATGGTCTGGGTTTGCGGCTTCCCACCCTTGCGGTAGAAAAAACCGCAAGGATGGGGCACCCAGCTCTATTCCCTTCGCCCTGTCAAATTCATCGTACGTTTGCAATTTGTTTGCCTGACTGCATTACTCTGTTCATAGTTCCGTGCGGCCTGAAGCATTTGAAGTTGAACGGCCGACGGGCGAGGGCCGACCGTTTGAGTCAAACCGTATTTGTACTGGAAGACGACACCGATATCTCGCGGCTTGTTCAGCATCATCTTGAGGCGGCGGGATTTGCACCCCGGCTTTATCACACCCCAACCAACCTGATTCCCGACGCCGAACGCCAGGCGCCGGCACTTTTTCTGCTGGATATCATGGTTCCGGGCGGCGACGGGTTGGACGTTTGCCGGCGTTTGCGCAATCACCCGGCGCTTTCGACGATTCCCATCATCTTTTTGACTGCGCGGGCGGGTGAAAACGATCGCGTGCTGGGGCTGGAACTGGGCGCGGACGACTACATCACCAAGCCATTCGCGACCCGTGAACTGGTGGCGCGCGTGAAGGCTGTACTGCGCCGGTTTGAGCGGCCGACGACGCCCTCGGTGATCAGCTTTGAAGAGGTGATCATTGACGCGAACGCGATGCAGTTGCATGTTCGCGGCGAACTGACCACGACCACGGCCACTGAATTCCGGCTGCTCGACTACCTGGCGCGTCATCCGGGCCGGGTGTTCAGCCGCGACCACCTGCTGGACGCCGTGTGGGGCGATGCTCGGTTTGTCACGCCGCGCTCGGTGGACGTGTATGTGCGCCGCATCCGTGAGAAAATCGAGGTCGATCCGGAGAATCCGCGCTACCTGAAGACAGTGCGCGGCGCCGGTTATCGTTTCGAGATTCCAAAGAGCGAATAGGGAAGTTCGAATTGAAAGAGGGAATCCCGGTCTCGGAGAAGCGAAGATTCCTTCGGGGGGCGAGGCCCCGTTCTCGTATTTTCTGCAAGATTGAAGATTCAAATACCCGATAGCCGGTGGTTGGGTTTTGTGCTTTCCCACCCGTCGAGCAAGAGACGCTCGATGGATGGGGCACCCGCGATTCAGCGGTACATTCGGCACGACTGAAGTCGTGCCCTTTCGCACAGCGGGCCGGAAATTGCTTTATCGGAGCGGCAGAAATTGACGCGGAGAATATTTACCAAGCTGCTCGGGCTTTTTGTTCTGCTATTGGTCTTCTACACCGTGATCATGGAGTTCATCTTCAGGCGCATGGTGGAGAGCACAGCAGGCGCGACCCTGCGACTGCTGGGCCGCGAGGCGCTGTGGGCCGGTCTCATTGCGCTGGCCATCGCATTGCCGATTGCCACATGGGCTGCGGGCCGGGTTACACGGAGGCTGGAGCGCGTGGTCGCCTTTGCGCGGCGCATTGCGGACGGGGATCTCAGCGCGCGGCTCGACTATGAAGGCCACGATGACGAACTCGCTGGAATGGAAGCCGCGCTGAACCAGACGGCTGAACAACTGGGGCAGAGCTTTGCCGAACTGGAGAGCCAGCGGCAGGAACTGGCAACCATGCTCGATTCGATGCAAGAGGCGGTGGTCGCCATCACGCCGGAAGGCTATGTGCGCTGGTCGAATGCTGTGATGCGGCGCATTGCGGGCACCCAGATTCACCCTGGCCGGCCGCTGGTGCACGCGGTTCGCGACCCGGAAGTGCTGGCCTGCATCCGCGCCGCTCTCCAGCACAGCGAAGTGCGGTTTGGGCGCGCGAGTTCGCTGGCTCCGGGACGCATTTTCGAGATCAATGCGGCTCCGCTGCCCTCGGGCGGCGCGCTGGTGGTGCTGCACGATGTCACGGGCATTGAGGCGGCGGAGAAGTCGCGCCGCGACTTCATTGCCAACGTCAGCCACGAGCTGCGTACACCGCTCACGTCGATTCAGGGTTACGTGGAGACGCTGGTCGAGGACCCGCATCCGAATCCGGAGACGACGCGCGAGTTTCTTGGGGTCATCCTGAAAAACGCTACGCGCATGAATCGGCTGACCGAGGATTTGCTGGCGCTGGCGAGCGTGGAGAGCCCCAACTACAAGGTGACGCCGCAGCCCACGCGGGCCAGCGCGCTGGTTGAGGACGCCATCGAGTCGCTGGGCGGGATGGTGGTCGATTCCGAGGTGGAGCTCGAATCGGCCGGTGCGCCGGACGCACTGATCATGGCCGATCCCGATGCGATGAACCAGGTGTTCGGAAACCTGATTGAAAACGCATTGAAGTATGGCAAAGCCGGAGGCCGAATTCGCGTGGGCGCACAGCTTCTGGAGTCCGAGGTGGAGTTTAGCGTGAAGGATTTTGGTCCGGGGATTGCCTTTGAGCATTTGGAGCGCATCTTCGAGCGCTTCTATCGCGTGGACAAGGCCCGCTCTCGCGAGTCCGGGGGCACCGGACTGGGGCTGGCGATCGTCAAGCACATTGTGCAGGCTCACGGGGGACGAATCTGGGCGGAGAGCGAGCTTGGCTCAGGCGCAACGTTTCACTTCACGCTGCCGCTGGCGCGAACGACCGATGGGGCCAAGAACGTCGCTGAGACGCATCAAACGGTGCAGCAGGGCAATAAATAAACCCGATTCCGACCTTAATTCAAATCCCCTTAACATTGACCATAGACAATCATCTACGGCAGTAATTCTGCAAGGAGATTCCAGTGAAAAAGTTCTTGGTTGCCATTGCGTTGTTGATCCTGTGCGTGAGCACCGCTCAGGCCCAGAAGTTGACCGGGGCAGGCGCGACCTTCCCTTATCCGATCTACTCCAAGTGGTTTAGCGAGTACAGCGCGGCCCACCCCGGCGTCGAGATCAACTATCAGTCGATCGGTTCAGGCGGNNTCAAGCTGATCCATATTCCCACGGTGCTTGGCGCGGTGGTGCCCGTCTTCAACGTTCCCGGCGTGGGCGACATCAAGTTCAGCGGCGACGTGCTGGCGGATATCTACCTGGGCAAGATTACGATGTGGAACGACGCTCGCGTTGCCAAGGACAATCCTGGAGTGAAGTTGCCGGACCAGAAGATCATCGTGGTTCACCGTTCCGACGGCAGCGGCACCACCTACATCTGGACCGACTACCTGAGCAAGGT
>PMWR01000124.1 GCA_003166055.1 Acidobacteriaceae bacterium | reverse complement strand
GTGGTGGGCGAAGAGGTGCACTCGTCGCTGATCAAGGCGCTGGGCATGCTGGGGTTGGGCCGCAACCGCGTGGTGCGCGTGCCGGTGGATGGGCAGGGGCGGATGCGGGCGGACGCGCTGCCGCATCTGGACGGGATGACGATTCTCTGCCTGCAGGCGGGCAACGTGAATACGGGCGCGTTTGACCCGGCTGCGGCGATTTGCCCGGCGGCGCGGACGCTGGGGGCATGGATTCACGTGGACGGCGCGTTTGGGATGTGGGCGGCGGCTTCGCCGGAGTATCGCAAGTGGACCAAGGGGTTTGAGCTGGCCGACTCGTGGGCGACGGATGGGCACAAGTGGCCCAATATCGGCTACGACTGCGGGATTGTGATGGTGCGGATCCCGAAGGCGCTGAAGGAGGCGATGTCGATCCAGGCGGCGTATTTGATGCAGGGGGATCAGCGCGAGCCGTCGCACTATAATCCGGAGCTTTCGCGCAGGGCGCGCGGTGTGGAGCTTTGGGCGGGACTGCGGTCGCTGGGTAGGCAAGGAATGGCGGAGATCGTGGAGAGGACATCGAGTCATGCGCGGCGGTTTGCCGCGGGACTGAAGGCCGCGGGCTACCAGGTGCTGAACGAGGTTGTGATCAACCAGGTGCTGGTGTCGTTTGGCTCGGCGGAGAAGACGCTGGCTACAGTGGCGCGGTTGCAAGCCGAGGGAACGTGCTGGTGCGGGTCGACGGTGTGGCAGGGACAGACGGCGATGCGGATCAGTGTGTCGAGCTGGGCGACGACTAAGGAAGATGTGGACCGCAGCCTGGCTGCGATGGTGCGGGCGGCGGAGGGGTAGCGTGAATGCCGTTTTGAGGCTGACGCGGGGCTGTTTGATGCATCGTTCCCCCGCTTTGTGAGGAGTCGCATGGACCCGCTCGACGAGATGGAATCCGATCCGCTGGAGGCGCTGTCCGGAGCTTTTCGTGACCAACTGCTGGCTTGCCTGGAAGAGTGCGCGCGGGGTCGCGAGGGACTGTTTTCAGACCACGAATCGTTGAGCGGCGCGGAGGACGAGTCGGCGTGGCCGGAGGCGGCCCGGCTGCGCGAACTTGCGCTGGCGCTGCAGGGGCTTTTTGCGCAGCGCGAGGAGCCGAATCCGCTGTGCGANNGTGGGGAGCAGGCCGGCCGTGCCAGCTAGTGAAGGAGTGAAGAAGTGAATGAAGAAGTGAAATATTGCAGTGCTCCGGGCAAAGGATTAGACACAGGATTTGGAGAAAGACCGCGAAAAAAAGGGGTTTAGTGGGAACTTATTGAGGTGTCCCACTTTTCAATAATGTCCCACTAGAGTAGAATGGTGTCACTTGATGCGGAGGTGGGACGGATGGAAGTTCTGGAGCGTGGTGGAAGGGCGGAGGTTGCGGTCCCGACGGATTTGAGGGCGCGGATACGGATGGGGGAAAAGGGCCGCCTGGTTGTTCCCGCGGCGATGCGCGAGGCGCTGGGGATGAAGGATGGGGATGTCTTGGATGTGACGGTCGTGGGCGGCGAACTGCGGATTGCGACGATGCGGGAAAGGCTTCGGCGAGCGCAGGAGAACGTGAGAAGGTATGTGCCAGCAGGAGTCAGTCTTGCCGACGAGTTGAGCGCTGAGCGCCGTGAGGCGGCAAAGCATGAATGAGGTTGTGTTCGACGCCTCCGCAATGCTCGCATTGCTCAATCATGAGCGAGGTGAAGAAAAGCTTGCGGGGGAGCTTATGGGCCGCTCGGTTGCGAGCACGGTGAATCTGGCCGAAGTGCAATCGAAGCTGGTGAAGCGCGGGGGTGACCCCGATGAGGCTTGGAATGACGCTCTGTCTACCGTAGCCGCTGTTGAGCCTTATACGGAGGAACACGCGAAGATAGCGGGGAGCCTGATCACTGCGACGGAGAGATACGGATTGTCGCTGGGGGATCGGTCTTGTCTTGCGCTCGCGATTGTACTGAAGGCTCCGGTGTATACGACCGAGCAGGTTTGGAAGAATTTGAAGGTGGGGATTCCGATTCACGTGATTCGTTGAAGTAGATTTTGTGGATGGAAACAGCGAAGGCCGGAGCGGGTGCTCCGGCCTTCGATTTTCGGCTGACTGACGCGCTATTTCTATCCCTGGATGTCAAACTGCTCGGGGTGGAGGGTGGCGTCGCTCTTCACCAGGATGTTTTTGCCGACCAGCTCTTCAAATTCGTTGAGCCAACTGGCATTGTTTGATTTGAGTACCTTGACCGTCTCCGGGTTTACGCGGAGGAGGACGTCGGCGCCTTCGAAGTGCTTTTTCATCTTGCGCAGCTCGGTGTAGATCTCGTTGCAGACGGTGGTGGGGCTCTTGACCATGCCGGTGGCCTGGCAGGTGGGGCAGGGGACAGACAGGGTCCGCTCGAGCGATTGCTTGACGCGCTTGCGGGTGATGGCGACGAGGCCAAAGTCGTTGAACTGGAGAACCTTGGTGGGGGCGCGGTCGGCTTTGAGCGCTTCTTCGAGGGCGGCGAGAACCTTGAAGCGGTTCTTGCGCTCGTCCATATCGATGAAGTCGATGACGATGATGCCGCCCAAATCCCGCAAGCGAATCTGACGCACGATCTCAGGCACCGCATCGAGGTTGGTTTTGACGATGGTGTCTTCAAGGCGCGCCGACTTGCCGACGTATTTGCCGGTGTTGATGTCGATGGCGACGAGGGCTTCAGTCTGGTTGATGACGATGGAGCCGCCGCTCTTGAGCCAGACCTTGGAGCGCAGGGCCTTGGAGATTTCGTCCTGAATGCCGAAGTGCTCGAAGAGCGGGGTATCCTTGGTGTAGAGCTTGACGCGGCGGAC
>PMWR01000262.1 GCA_003166055.1 Acidobacteriaceae bacterium | reverse complement strand
CTGCGCCGAAGGCTGCACCTGCGCCGCATGCCGCGCCGAAGGCTGCTCCGGCACCGAAGGCGGCTCCCAAAGAGGAATCCAAGCCAAAATAGTTGTTCCGTCGAACCACGAGTATTCAACACAAGGGCCCACGGGAGACCGTGGGCCTTGCTGTGTGCGTCCTCACCTCACGGCGCGGAAGGCTCGATGCCGGCGATCTCGACTTCGAGGCCGCCGTGCTCAGGGTGATCGTTCTCGCGGATGCGGTAGGCAATATCGATGACGCTGCCCTCTTTCAGATTGAGGGAGGCCGCGCGGGCGGCAAGATCCCAGCCAACGGCGCGAATGGCCGAGCTGGAGCCGGCAAAGACGGGCGATTGCGCCCCGCCTTGTGCTGTTTGCTGGGGCGCTGCTTGCTGCGCCAGTTCAAGGCGAATATGGCGCTCTTTCATGATGCGCGGGGCGGCGAGCAGGCGAGCATTCCGGGCGACAAAAATGGGCTCGGGGTTGCCGTGGCCGAGAGGCTCGAGCTTGCGCAGCCAGCCGGCCAGCACCGGCGTGATGCGATCGAGAGGCAGTTCAGCATGAATGCGCAGCAGCCGCTCCGGCGTGCGGCTGGCCAGGTGCGCGTTAGCGTAAACATTGAGGCGGCGCTTGAGTTCAGGCAGTGCGCCGGCGGGCAGCGCAAAGCCGATGGCGAAGGCGTGGCCACCAAATCGCGTGAAGAGATCGGCGCAGCTTTCAATGGCGTTGAGCAACTGAAATCCATCGACGGAGCGGCCTGAGCCGTGGGCGACTCCATCTTCGACGCTGATGACGATTGCGGGCTTGGCGGTGCGCTCGACGACGCGGGAGGCGAGGATGCCGATGACTCCGCGATGCCAGCCTTCGCCGTCGATGACCAGCAGGCTGCTGCCGGCGAGTTCGGCGCTGGTGGCGAGGCGGATTTCGATGGACTCGAGTGCGGCGGCTTCGGCGTCGCGGCGCTCGCGGTTGAGGCGCTCGAGTTTGCCGGCCAGCAGTGCAGCCCTGGCAGGGTCGCGGGTGCAGAAGAGTTCGATCACCTCTGAGGCCACATCCATGCGCCCGGCCGCGTTGATGCGCGGGCCGATGCGGAATCCGACGTCGAAGCCAGTGATCGGCTTGGTTGCCGGATCAAGGCCGGCGACGGCGAACAATGCGCGCAGTCCGGCGCTGCGCGGATCGCGAAGCTCACGAAGCCCCAGGGCGGCGATGATGCGGTTTTCACCGTGCAGTGGAACGGCATCGGCGATAGTGGCGATAGCGGCCATTTTCAGAAAACTGGGCAGCGTTTTTTCCCGCGTGCGCGCGGGGTCGCGCCGGGACAGCACGGCCAGCGCCAGTTTCATCGCAATGGCCGCACCGCAGAGGGATTTTTCAGGATACGGGCAGCCCGGCTGGTTGGGATTGAGAATGGCGAGGGCGTGAGGCACCGCGTCATCGGCCTGACAAAGATGATGGTCGGTGATGATGAGGTCGAGGCCGAGATTGCGCGCTGTTTCAGCCTCGGCAAAGGCGCGCATGCCGGTGTCAACCGTGATGACGAGACGAACGCCTGCCGCGTGCGCTTCTTCAAGCACGCTGGACTGCAGTCCATAGCCTTCGCGCAAGCGGTGAGGCACATGAAAGCGAGCTTCGCCGCCCAGCATTTCAATAGCGGTCTTGAGCAGAACGACGGCGGTGGTGCCGTCCACATCGTAGTCGCCGTAGAGCAGAACAGGCTCATGGCGCGCGATGGCCGCTTCAAGGCGTTCGACGGCCGCAGTCATGCCCAGCATGAGGAAGGGATCGTTGAGCTGGGCTAGTTCAGGATTGAGAAACGCGTAGGCCTGGGCAGCATCGGTTATGCCGCGAGCAATGAGCAGTTCGGCAAGAACCAGTGGCAGGTGCGCTTCTTTAGCCAGCGCCTCGGCTTCAGCGGGATGCGGCTCTTGCATGACCCAGCGCTGGGCGGGGCGTTGGCGCGGCAGCGATGATGGGATAGGGATGGTGGACGAGAGAGGGAGTTGGCCAGTCCCACCGGCCGGGCTGGATGGGAGGGCTGGCGTGACCACGGCGCTTACTCGTCCTCGTCGTGATCGTGGTCGTCGATGACGATGTCCTGAAAGCCCTCGATGTCTTCGAGCAGGGTCTGGTACCGTTCGTACCACTCGGTGGTGGTCTCGTGCAGGAAGACGAGCCCCTGATAGACAAAGCCGAGCTGGATGTAGCCGAGATTGCCTGCGTATTTGCGCAGCCATTGGGCTTCGACAAGTTCCGTCGCCTCTTCATCGGGGAAGTTCATCTCGCCGGCTTCTTCAATGAGCGCGTCGAGCTCTTCGCGTTCCAGCGTCATTTCGCTGAAGGTAACGAACGGAGCGCCGACGTGCTTGGCCATCTCCACAAAGTCTTTCCATGCGTCGGGGTTGCCAGCGCCCTCCCAGAGGATGGAGGGAATGTCCTCGGTGACGTAACCAGGGAGGCGGTGCATTCCGTGGCCCGCGATGAAGGCCACCATGTCGTCTTTCAGCGAGAGAAGATTATCCGTGCTCATAGTCAAGGTTCTATTTTCGCAGATGGGGCCGGGTGGGCGCTGATGATTGTGAAAAAGGCAGGGAAGAACAGGGAACAGGGACTAGGGACTAGGGACTGAGGGACTAAGGGACTGGGTGGGTGCATTAGTCTGGAGAGAATCGCAATTTTGGAGGAATACGCTTGCCTGTCTTTGAACGCCATGTTTTTGTCTGTCATAATACGCGCCCCGCGGACGCGCCCCGTCCTTCCTGCACCACGGATGGAAAGAGCGAGCTGTTTACGCAGCTGCAGTTGTTAAGCAAGGCCGCCGGGCTGGGCGGAAGAGTGCGCATCAACAAGTCCGGGTGCCTGGACCAGTGCGAGCACGGCCCCACGGTGGTGGTTTATCCCGAGGCGGTCTGGTACGGCAATGTGAAGCCGGAGGATGCCGCGGCCATTGTGGAGGAGCACCTGGTAGGCGGGCGGCCGGTGGAGCGGCTGCGGCTCGCCGACGAATGCGTGAACACGAAGAGCTGCCCGCACCGGGGGTAGACGACTGGTCGCGGATTTGATTCTTGCGCTCGATGATCAGTTCGGGGGAATGGGTCAATTTGAATCCACAGACCGATTTTTCCATAGGACATGATCCATAATCTTCAGGCCGATCTGTGCATGGCAAAGGACATGATCATGCGTGAAAGCTCTATCCAGAATTGACGCAGAGAATCCATTGCAGCGGTTCCGCAATCGCTGTACCCCGGAAGCACGACGTCAAGTGGCTTTTTCCTCAATCGGGGTCCCCAGCAACAGGCCTTCGTTGCTGGGGTGGAAGTAAAAGTCACCATGCACGATGCCGGCGAGGGCACGTAAATTGTGGAACCGCTTTGGCTCCTACTCTTTCACCGCTTCATGCGCGTGAAGATATGCCTCTAGTACTTTCCTGCCACCGCGTCTTGCCCAATCGGCAGGTGTGCCGTTCCAGAGTAGATCTTTTGTGTCGAGGCGCGCGCCGTGTTCTACGAGAAGCCGCACGATTTTCTCGTAGCCGCGCCCAGCGGCCTGATGCAACGGTGTGGTGTGGGAGTGGCCGCCGACGGGATTGTAACGGTTGGGGTCTACACCAGCTTCTAGCAGCAGTTGTACGATCTCAAATTGTCCCAGATCGGCGGCCACCGTGAGTGCGAGATGCCGGTCTTCGCCTGTGGATGACGGAAGGAGCCGGGCGAAGTCCGCCGTGCGACCCAATCCAGCCGCGATGGGAAGGTTGATGCGGGCGCCGCAATCGATCAAGGCGCGTGCCGCTTCGAGCTCTCCCAGCACAACAGCGATCTGCAGGGCAGAATTGGGATCGGCTCCACGATCGCATAGGAGGTCAATTAAGGGAATCTGGACTTGGCACTCTCGCGGCACACTTCCGGTGGAGACAAGGCCGAGCGTTTCGTTCAGGGCAACTTGCTCCACGCCGGCGTCGAGGATGACCTTGGCGACTTCGAGGATGTTGGCCGGTAGAGCGTTGTGGCGGACTGGGTTCTCGGCGATGAACTCGATCAACGTTGGGTTGCGGAAGTAGTTTCCGCCTTCGAAGGTGACATGCTGGCGCGCTAGTTTGGGATGCTGTTTCAGATAGGCGCGCAGACCGGCCACGTCGCCCTCGTCGAGCAAATCGACGGCATGGCGAAAGATGGGGTCTTCAATGCGCTCATGGTGGGGCAGGTCCAGTTGATTGGCGCGCGTGGGTTTCGCGATATGAAACTTGAGTCTGGCCCAACTGGGAAAGCCGTGTTCACGGGCGATTGCGAGGAGCGCATCGCTGAGCTTGAGGCTGGCGGCGAAGATCTCGGGATCGGCCGCGTTGAGGGAACGGGGATGGAACTCTCTGAGGCGCTGAATGACGCCTGGATCGCCATAGGCGTGGCCTTTGAGCAGGTCTTTTGCTTGGTGTTTGAGGTGGTCAAGGCTGGGATTGGGCGGGAGGCGTTTTACCGGCATGCGAACTTCCTTTCGTATGCCCAGGTCCGCAATTTACGGGCAGAAAGAGAGTTCATCCAACTGAGTTGTGAAGGCAAGGTGGACTTCTGTCCTGTCCGCGGACCGGATGCGCCCTTTTACGCTACCACAAGGGTAGCATGGCAATCGCTGCGAAAACCTGCCCTTTGGGTTCATAATCCAAAGCTGTCTCGGCCAGTGGATTCAACCTGACCCAGCATCAGTTCGGGGGATGGTGTACATCGGGTGGCCGGATGCGGTATCCTGAGCTTTAGCCCATGATTTTTTCCCGCGATTACATCGGGTATCTCGCCCGCCGAACGGTCAAGCACCTCATTGACGCCAAGCTGATCACCACCAGTGACTTGAAGGGTGCGGAAGCGCGCGTTGCCGCGGGGCTGATCGAGGAGCTGTCTCTGGAGGACCGCATCAACGACGAAGTGCGCGTGATTCTCGACGCGTACTCCGAAGAGATGCGCAAGTCAGGCGCGCAATATGCCGAGATGTTCAAGAAGGTAAAGACCGAGCTGGCGAAAAAGTATAAGGCGGTTCTATGAGGATCAACCGCGACAAGCTGAACAAGCTGGCCCACACGGTGGCCGATACGCTGGCCGAGATCGACGAAGTCGGGTTCATGGAGGATCGCAACACCATCCGCCAGGAAGCGCGCAAGGCTCTCGAAAACCTGCTGACCGAAGAGGCCAAAATCGACACGGCTGCGCGCTTGAAGATCGCAAACCAGCGCAAGATCATTACGGAAGGCTCGCAGGAGTGGGAGATTCTTTATAGAAAGTACTATAACGACGAGGTCAGGAAGCTGGGCATTTAAGCCGGCGTTTCAGGCTTATATAGCCTTTGGCATTGATCGCGAGTTTTGTTAAAGTAAGTGAGTGGCCGGCAACGGCTGCCCCCGCAAGTGTGGCGCTATCGTCTAGGGGTTAGGACGTGAGATTCTCAATCTTAAAACACGGGTTCNNATTCCCGTTAGCGCTACCAGATCCGACCCAATCAAGCCTGCTCAATCGGCAGGCTTTTCTATTGCCCGAAAACTGTGTGATGTCGAACCGCGGAGCGCTGGTCTTTGGACAGTGCATTCAATCCTAAGTACTATGGGCTACTTAGTGAATTGAGGAACGGGGCTCGCCTGGATCGGGTGGGCGGCTCGAAGGGGCGGAGATCGGATGGATTCAATTCAACCGTCAACAGGGGCCACGGCTCCGGCTTCAGCTCCGGACCACAAGCCTGCTTCGAGTTTTTCCAATCTGTCAATGGCCGCAGTATCCCTCGTTCTCATCGCTGGCGCGGTTTATCTGTTCAGGACCAATCCAGCGACGGGGAAGTGGGCGCAGGTCTACGACCCGACGGGGCATTGGTGGCTGTCGACGATGCTGGCCGCGCTGCCGGTGGTTGTGCTGCTCGGCGCAATGGCTGTGTTGCGCATCAAGGCACACGTGGCCGCGGTTATCGGATTGCTGACGGCGCTGGCAGTGGCTGTCGCTGTGTTCCACATGCCGGTCAGGCTGGCGTTGACCACCACCGCATACGGCGCGGGCTACGGAATCTTTCCTATCTGCTGGATCATTCTGCCGGTGATCTTTCTCTATCAGCTCACGGTCGAGACGGGACGATTCAGAACGCTGCAACAAAGCCTGGCGAACATTACCGACGATGGCCGTTTGCAACTGCTGCTGATTGCCTTCGCGCTGGGCGCTTTCATTGAGGGCGCGGGAGGATTTGGCGCGCCGGTCGCGGTCTGCG
Organism: Acidobacteriaceae bacterium; assembly: GCA_003166055.1. The sequence goes on along the minus strand of PMWR01000262.1, from coordinate 4,744 downwards.
GGGCCATCCTGATCAGCCTTGGTTTTCGGCCCATACAGGCCGCGGGCCTATCGCTGATTGCAAACACTGCGCCGGTTGCGTTTGGATCGCTGGGAATTCCGACCATTGCGCTGCACGCTGTTACTGGCCTCGACGTCCTGGTGCTGACAAGGATGATCGCAATCATCCTGATCCCATTTTGCATTCTTGTGCCGTTCTGGCTGGTGGCTCTTTACGCGGGTTTTCGCGGCATGCTGGAGGTGTGGCCGGCGCTGCTGGTGGGCGGCGTGACCTTCGCTGTTACGCAAGGTCTGATGGCCATTTTCACAGGCCCTGGGCTCGTGGATATCGCAGCCGCAGTGGCAACCATCGTCGTGCTTATCGTGTTTCTGCGATTCTGGAAACCGAAGCGGGTGCTGAACGCAAAGGGTCAGGATATTACCGGCCTGGTGCGGACGCGGCATGAGCACAGCGCCGGAGCAATTTTCAAGGCATGGCTGCCGTGGCTCACACTGAGCGTGGTTGTCTTCGNNCCCCGAGCCCGCAATCTTTAGTTTGAATTGGCTTGCGGCCAGCGGGGCGGGAATCCTGGTTGCGGCGCTGCTGGCGGGTTTTCTGATGGGACTCGGGCCCCGATCTCTGCTCAGAGCGCTGGTGAGGACAGCGTTCACGGTGCGCTACACGGTGATCACCATTGCCGCGATGCTTGGGCTGGGCTACGTGATGCGCTATTGCGGCCTGGACGCGACTCTTGGTTTGGCCTTCGCGCGCACTGGGGCGCTGTATCCCTTCTTCGGCACGCTGATCGGATGGGTGGGCACGGCGACCACGGGCTCGGATACGGCGTCCAACGTGGTGTTTGGCAGCTTGCAACAGGTGACTGCGCGGCAGATCGGCGTCTCGCCCATGCTGATGGTATCGGCCAACGCGGTGGGAGGAGTAATGGGCAAGATGATTGCCGCACCCAGCATTGTGGTGGCCAGCACAGCCACGGAGAGCTATGGACAGGAGGGGACGATCCTGCGCTACGTCTTCCTGCACAGCCTTGCGCTGGCCTCGCTGGTCGGAGTGCTGGTTTTTCTGATGGCTTATGTGTATCCGTTCACCACGCTGCGATAGGCGATACTCTGTCAGTAGCAGCGATTCCATGATGGTCCCTGCTTTCCTTTTGATTCACGGAATGGTTATAGGGTAGTCTCTTTGCCATGCAATGGAAGCGCGGATTTTTGCTCGCCGGAATTCACCTTGCGGTGGTTGTGGCGATGTTCGTCCAGGAAGAGTCGGCGGTGTGGCCGATGATCAAAGCAAACACGGATCGGACCTCGGTCCTGCGCCTGGCTGCCTGGCAGGAAGATGGAACTGTCCCCTTCAATCCTTGCGACGGAGGCATTGTGGATGGTCCTATGCCCACGGAGGAGAAAATTGTTGGATTTGCAAATCTGCCAATCGCTTTGCTGACGGGCTGGCATCAGCCGTGCACTTCGCCGTCCCGGCTGACAGCAATGGTCGAAGGTAATCCTGCAAGGCCGACGCACGGGTCGGAGATCGCGGTCTCAACCATTCTTTGCGTTCTGGTCTTCATTCAGTGGTTGCTGGTGGGAGGGTTTCCGGTTGTCAAGCCGAAACAGTGGTGGCTGGAGCCGGGGGCTTTCATTACCGCCTGCACACTGATGTCTGTCGCTCTGATGGTGGTTCCAGGATTTCACGCTGTCTCGTACGTTCCGATGCTGCTTGCCGTGCTCGCGTGGGTCTACCTGATCATCATGGCGCTTTGGAATGGTATTCAAATTGGATTGCGCAAAGGCATGGCGCGCGAAGACGCGAGCTAGGGAGTATTGTCAGTCAGGCGAGCCTGCCTGCATAAAAGGGAGAGAAGTGAAACTGGGTCTGGGGCTTTATCGGCATATGTTGACGCGCGATTACTACGACTTTGCGCGGCAGGCCGGATGCACGCACGTCGTCATTCACCTGGTGGACTATTTCAGGGCGAACGCGGCGAATCCGCGCAACAATCAGCCGACCGGCTCGAAGTACGAGCTTTGGGGCATGGCCGGCGAGCCGGGAAAACTGTGGACCGTCGATGAGATGGTCGCGATTCGCAGGGAGATTGAGGATGCGGGCCTGGTGCTCGAGGCAATTGAGAATCTCGATCCGGCGATCTGGCACGATGTGCTGCTCGACGGTCCCAAACGGGCCGAGCAGATGGAATATGTGAAGACGACGATCCGGCGGATGGGCGAGGCGGGGATTCCCGTGCTGGGATACAACTTCAGCATTGCAGGGGTGTGCGGGCGCGTGTCGGGGCCGTGGGGACGCGGCGGCGCGGTGACCGTGGGCATGGATGGGCCGGTCGAGGATCTACCGATTCCGGCTGGTTCAGTCTGGAACATGGTGTATGACCCGGATGCGGCCGACGGCTCTGTTCCTTCTGTGAGTCACGACGAGTTGTGGCGCAGGCTNNGATCCGCCGATGCCGACCATGCGGCAGCAACCGAGACTGGTCTACCAGCCGTATATGTATCAACGTGTGATTGATGCTGTGCCGAGCGCGAGCAATGGACTGGAGATGTGCGTGGGCACGCTGGCCGAGATGACGGAAGGCGACATCTACGACGCGGTCGATCAATACACTCGCCAGGGCAAGGTCGCGTACATTCATCTGCGCAACGTACGCGGGAAGGTGCCGCACTATCGCGAGACGTTTATCGACGAGGGCGATGTGGACATGACGCGCATCCTCACGATTCTGGATCGGAATGGATTTGATGGCGTGGTGATTCCGGATCACAGTCCGCAGATGACGTGCTCGGCGCCGTGGCATGCGGGCATGGCGCACACGCTGGGATACGTGGCTGGGGTGCTGGCGATGCTCAGGAAAGAGCGTGCCGACGAGTTCCGGATCCTTGCATCAAACGTTTGAGCATTTCCTATCACCCAGCCCGGTCTTCTATTCTGAACTCGACCGACCTGGAGAAGAAATGTTGACTCGACGCCGCTTTTCCGCCCTCGCTACCGCCGCAGCCGCCGGGGCTGCCTTCGTCAAACCGCTCGGCGCACAACCCGGCACAACGCGGTCCGGGGTTGCCTTTGGGGTGCAGCTCTTTACTGTGCGCAACGATATCGCCGACCTGGGCAAGACGCTGCGGCTGATTCACGACATTGGTTATGCCAGCGTGGAGACGTTTCCGCCTATCTATAACCGGCCGGCGAAAGAGCTGAAGGCACTGATCGAGGGAATTGGCCTGAAGGCGCCGAGCGGCCACTTCGACTACGCGACGCTTGAAGCGAAAGTGGACTACGCGGCGGAGCTGGGGCTTGAATACATGATCTGCCCCATGATTCCGCGGGAGTATTGGGATTCGCTGGACGGATTTCACCAAGGCGCGGAGCATCTGAACAAGGTTGCGGCGCAGGCTCGCGCGGCGGGACTGAAGTTCGGCTATCATCCGCACAATTATGAGTACAAGCAACTCAAGGGCGGTCGCGGGATCGATGTGCTGATGCGGGATTTCGATCCGGCCATCCGGCTGGAGCTGGACATTTACTGGGCCGTGGAAGGCGGGCAGAATCCGCTGGAGCTGATGAAGAAGTACCGCGAGCGGCTGGCGCTGATTCATATCAAGGATCGCAAGCCGTTTTCGGGATTTACTTATGTGCCGGATGCGCAAGGGGCGCACTTTACCGAGGCCGGTTCGGGTACCATCGACTGGATGACGGACCTGGGCGAGGCGCGGCGGCTGGGAGTGACACAGTTCTATGTGGACCAGGATGGGTCAGACCTGCCCGTCGAGCAGAGCCTGCGGGTCAACTGGAAGTATTTGTCGCAACTGAACTTCTAGCGCAATTGAACTTTTGGCTCAGCGGTCAACGGGATGGGAGCTGGCCCGTCTAATGGAGTGAAAGTGTGCCCGACTGAAAGCGTGCCCGACCATGATGCGAAACCGAACGGTTATTCCCCTTGCTTTAGCGACGTTTTCCGTGCTGGCCCTGGCCGGCAGCACCCAGCGATCTACTGCACAGCAGCCCGCCGGCAGCCAGCCAGCGACCCTGAAGATTCAGGCGCGCGAAGTGGTGCTGCCGGTGACCGTGCGCGACAAGAAGGGTGCGCTGGTGACCACGCTGAAGATGGGCGACTTCACGCTGACCGAGGACGGCCGGCCCCAGACCATCAAGAGCTTTTCGCGGGAGAGCAACCTCCCTTTCCGTGTGGGACTCCTTGTTGACACGAGCCGCAGCGTATCCACCGCGATGGAAAGCGAACGCAAAGCGGCGGGCAAGTTTGTCGACCTGATGCTGCCGGCGGATCCCAAGTCGACTCCGGCTCGAGGCGGACCCTCGCAAGCCGATCAGGCGTTTCTCATTCACTTTGACCGCGAGGTCGAGTTGTTGGAGGACTTTACCAACTCGCGCGACAAGCTGCACCACGAGCTGGACGACATGGGGGCGACGCGCGCCGAGCAAAACACCAGCCAAGGTCCAGAGACCAGCGGCGACGACCGCGGCAGCGGCAGTGGGCAGACGCGCAGCCACGGAGGCACACAGCTTTACGACGCCATCTATCTCGCCTCGCACGAGTTGATGGAGCCGAAGGATGGGCGCAAGGCGCTGGTGGTCTTCTCCGACGGCGTGGACCGGGGCAGCAAGGAGACGCTGAACGACGCGGTGGACGCGGCGGACCGCGCCAACGTGGCTGTCTACACCATCTACTTCAAGGGCGAAGAAGAACGCAACTCGAACTACGGTGGTCCCGGCATGGGCGGCGGGC
>PMWR01000158.1 GCA_003166055.1 Acidobacteriaceae bacterium | reverse complement strand
TGGATACCGAACATCTTCCGCCGCAGCAAAATCTACGACGACCTCTCAGAAGAAATGCGCCTTCATATTGAAGAGCGCGCCGAGCAGTTGATGGGCGAGGGCATGAGCCCTGCGGAAGCCAAACAGGAAGCGCGGAAGGCATTTGGCAATCGCACGGTGCTTGAGGAGCGGAGTCGCGAAGTGTGGCAGTGGCCGACCCTGGAATCGATGTGGGGCGACGTGCGATTCGCATTGCGGCAGTTGCGCCGGTCTCCTGGATTCGCGATTGCCGCGGTCCTGACCCTGTCATTGGCGATTGGTGCGAATGCAGTGGTATTCGGTGTGATGGATGGTCTCATCCTGCGGCCGCTCAATTTACCTCAGGCCGAAAGCCTCTACGGAACCCAGTATGGGAGCAACCCGGGTTGGCAGTCGTATCCCAACTACGTGGATCTCCGCGATCGCAACCGCAGCTTCGAGGATCTGGCAGCTTTCAATTTTGCCTTTGTGGGTCTCGACACAGGTAACGATCCGTCTCTTGCCACCGGTTACGCGGCGACGGGGAACTACTTCGATGTGCTGAGGGTTGAGCCGTATCTAGGCCGCTTCTTTCACAGTTCCGATGAACGCGGCCCGAATAGCGCTCCGTATATCGTGCTCACGTGGGCATACTGGCACAGCCGCTTTCACGACGATCGAGGCGTGGTGGGCCGTGTGGTTCAGTTGAATAAGCATCCTTTCACGGTGATTGGCGTCGCGCCGAATGGGTTTCTGGGGACCATTCTGTTTGTGTCTCCCGATTTCATCATGCCTATCGTGAACGAGGGACAGATGACCGGGGGAAACCCGTTGAGCGAACGCGGAAACAGCCACGCGCTCTTTGAGACCATCGGACATTTGAAGCCGGGCGTGAGCCAGGCCCAGGCTCTCGCCGATCTAAACTCTGTCGGAGCATATCTCCAGAAGACTTATCCCAAGGAGTTTGACAATCGAAGTTCTTCCCTGGCTCGTCAGAATGGTTTCACTTCGTTTGGCGCCGCGGTACGCGGATTTGTTGCGGGACTGACGCTGCTCGCCGGACTCATTCTGCTGGCCGCTTGCGCCAACCTTGGCGGGTTGTTCGCTGCTCGCGCCGCCGACCGTTCACGCGAGATTGCATTGCGCCTGGCGCTCGGTTCCAGCCGCAAACGGATAGTACGTCAGTTATTGATCGAAGCCGTGCTGGTTTCTCTCGCCGGCGGGGCGGTTGGGCTCGCAGGGAGTGTAGCCCTGTTGCGCAAGCTCAGCACCTGGCAGCCCATTGGCGGAGCTCCCGTCCATGTGCCGGTCTCTCCAGATGCAAAACTCTACCTGGTTGCTTTGGTTCTGGCGCTGGTCAGCGCGTTGCTGTTCGGGATTGTCCCCGTCCGCCAGGTGCTGCGCGCCAATCCGTATGAAGTTGTGAAAGCGGGATCGTCCGCACGCCTTGGCCACTGGCTCACGGTCCGCGACGTACTGCTGGTTGCGCAAATTGCGATCTGTGCGGTGCTGGTCACTGCTTCAATGGTTGCCCTGCGCGGCCTTGCGCGTTCACTGCACAGCAGCTTCGGATTTGAACCGCGCAACACGATTCTTATTGGAACCAATCTGGGCATCGCCGGCTATAGCGGAGACGAAGTGCTTCCGATGCAGAAACGCTTCATTGAAGCGATGAAGACGATACCGGGCGTGGAAAAAGTGGGATTGGTGAACAACTATCCTCCTTTGGTATACGCCTCCGCGAGCAGGCAGATCGTCTTCACGGACGAGACGCGGGATCTGAGTCAATCAAACGTCGCAGTGATGCCTTACAGCTACCAGGTATCACCGGATTACTTCGAAGCGGCGGGTACAAGTTTGCTGGCCGGCAGGAGTTTTCGTTGGCGTGACGACAAGGGCTCGGCTTCCGTTGCGGTGGTGAACATGGAGTTTGCCCGCAGGATGTTTGGCTCGGTCAGTGGAGCGGTCGGCCGGTTCGTCAGAATGCAGGATGGAACGCGCGTGGAGGTTGTCGGCGTTGTCGAAGACGGAAAGTATTTGAGCTTGAACGAAGACCCGCAACCCGCCTTGTTCCTGTCGTCGCTGCAATCGCCATTTGGCTCGGCGTACGTGGTGGTGCGTTCGCACCGCGATCCTCAGGAGCTTGCTGCGGCTTTGCGCGGAAAAGTGAGAGAACTCGACGCCGGGCTACCCGTTACCACCGACCCGTGGAACGATCTGCTGGCAGTCGCGCTGTTCCCTTCCCGCATGGCGACGGTATCGCTGGGCGTGCTTGGCGTGATGGGGGCGATGCTGTCGATTACAGGCATCTTCGGAATGGCGGCGTACTCGGTGAGCAAGCGGTTGCGGGAGCTGGGCATTCGGGTTGCGCTCGGAGCGAAGCGGAAGGAAGTGTTGCAGGCTGCTTTGGGACGGCCGCTAAGATTGCTGGCCATCGGATCAGTGGCGGGTTTGGTTCTGGGAGTGTTGGCCAGCAGGGTGCTGGCGTACATCGTGTACCAGGCCACGCCGCGGGATCCGCTGGTGCTGGCGGGGGTTGTTTTGGCGATGCTGGTGCTGGGCCTGGTGGCGACCTGGATTCCGGCGCAGCGCGCGCTTGCGGTCGAACCGATGATTCTGCTGCGCGAGGAGTGAGCTGACCTCATTGCAGGAGACTCTGGGCAAGTTCGCAACGGGAGGTTGCATGAGATTCTTCAATTCGCTTCGCTTTCGCATCGCCTCACTGTTCCGGCGGGAATGGATACCGAACATCTTCCGCCGCAGCAAAATCTACGACGACCTCTCAGAAGAAATGCGCCTTCATATTGAAGAGCGCGCCGAGCAGTTGATGGGCGAGGGCATGAGTCCGGATGAGGCTGGTCGGCAGGCGCGTCTTGCGTTCGGCAACCAGACGCTGCTTGAGGAACACAGCCGCGCGGTGTGGCAGTGGCCAACGGTCGAATCGATGGGTGGCGATGTGCGCTTCGCTTTGCGGCAGTTGCGCCGTTCTCCCGGATTCACCGTTGCCGCGATTGTGACACTGGCATTGGCCATCGGCGCCAACGCCGTGGTGTTCGGCGTTCTGAATTCACTGGTGCTGCGGCCGGTCAACGTGTCTCATCCTGAGAGCCTCTATGCGATCGATCATCGGAGCGACGATGCGTGGGAGTCGTATCCCAACTATCTCGACTTGCGTGACCGCAATCGCAGCTTCGATGGATTGGCTGCGATCGAACTCTCCCAAATTGCGCTTGACACCGGCAAGGATCCGTCGCGTATCTGGGGTTTTGCAACATCGGCGAACTACTTCGAGGTGCTGAATATTCAACCCTACCTCGGCCGGCTCTTCCAGACTTCCGACGAGCGCGGAGTGAACAGCGCGCCTTACATCGTGCTGAGTTATTCGTATTGGCAAAGTCATTTTCAAGGGGATCGGGGAGTGGTGGGGCGTGTGGTGCGGGTCAACAACCATCCGTTCACCATCATCGGCGTAACGCCGCCTGAGTTTCGTGGGACCTTTACCTTCTTCGCCGCCAATTTCTTCCTGCCGATCGTGAATCAGGATCAGGTGAGGGGGGAAAGCTCGCTGAACAACCGCGGGAGTCGTGGACTGATTCAGGTTCTTGGCCATCTTAGAGCGGGAGTTGCCCCGGCGCAGGCGATTGCCGATCTGGACCGCGTGGGCGCAGGACTCGAAAAAGCTTATCCCAAGGAGAATACGCACGAGGAATTTGTGCTGGGGCGGGCAGGCCTCCCGGGAATTCTGGGGCGTCCGGTGAGGGCATTTGTTTCTGCGTTGACAATTCTGGCGGGGCTGATTCTGCTGGCGGCGTGCGCCAACCTGGGCAGCCTGTTTGCGGCGCGCGCCAGCGACCGCTCGCGCGAGGTGGCCCTGCGGCTTGCGCTGGGGTCGAGCCGCAAGCGCATCCTGCGGCAACTGATGACCGAGGCCTTGCTGATTTCTCTCGCCGGCGGCGCTGCGGGACTATTCGGTAGCGTTGCGCTGTTGCGGCGGCTGGATACGTGGCAGCCGTTTTCCGGCGTTCCCATTCATGTGCCTGTTCGGCCGGACGCGAACATTTACCTGGTCGCATTACTGCTGGCGCTGGTGAGCGGGTTTCTTTTCGGAATCGTCCCCGTGCGCCAAGTGCTCAGAACCAATCCATATGAAGTTGTGAAAGCGGGCGTGTCGCAAAGGGCCGGGCGCAGGATCACGATGCGCGACATTCTGCTGGTGGTGCAGATCGCTATCTGCGCCGTACTGGTTACATCGTCGATGGTGGCCGTGCGCGGACTGGCGCGCGCGCTGCATAGCAACTTCGGCATCGAGCCCAACAACGTGATGCTGGTTGAGACTGACCTGAAGATGTCCGGATATCGCCCGGAGAACATTTTAGCCGTTGAACGGCGCATGATCGATGCCCTGGAGGCGATTCCGGGAGTAGAGCATGTGGGCCTGGTGAGTTTTCCTCCGCTGGGCCGAGGGGGCAGTTGGAAGACGAATGTGTTTCGCGATGGGACCAGCGACCTGCGCCCGGCAAATGCTGCCGCCAACGCTTTCATGTACGTCATTTCTCCCGACTACCTGCACGCCGCGGGAACAACCCTTCTGGAGGGCCGCACGTTCACTTGGCACGATGACCAGGGCGCGCCGCCGGCAGCCCTTGTGAATCGCGCATTCGCCGCGCAGATTCTTGGCTCAACATCGAACGCCGTGGGCAAGTATTACAAGGGGTCGGACGGAACGCGGATCGAGGTAGTGGGCGTGGTGGAGGACGGAAAATACCTGAGCGTCACTGAGGCTCAGCAGCCGGCGGTGTTTCTTCCGGTCACGCAACAAGACCCTCTCGGTGAGCAGTGGATGCTGGTGCGGTCGGCCCGTGATCCACAGCAGGTCGCTTCGGCCGTGAGAGCCTCTTTGCACTCAATCGATGCGGGCATGCCGCTCGACATCCTGATGTGGAACCGCGAACTAGACTTCAGCATGTTTCCTGCGCGCATGGCCAGCCTGTCCCTGGGCGTGCTGGGCGTGATGGGCGCCATGCTTTCGATCACAGGCATCTTCGGGATGGCGGCGTATTCAGTGAGCAAGCGGCTGCGCGAATTGGGCATTCGCGTTGCGCTCGGGGCGAAGCGGAAAGAAGTGCTGCAGGCGGCTTTGGGACGGCCGTTACGATTGCTGGCCATCGGTTCGGCGGCGGGTTTGGTTTTCGGAGTGCTGGCGAGCCGGGTATTGGCTTCCATCGTGTACCAGGCAACGCCGCGCGATCCACTGGTGCTGGCTGGGGTTGTTCTGGCGATGCTGGTGCTGGGCCTGGTGGCGACCTGGATTCCGGCACAGCGCGCGCTTGCGGTCGATCCAATGATCCTGCTGCGCGAGGAGTGAGGCGGAGAGCCGCATTTCAAGAATGCCGACTCACTACCGCCAAAGCTGGATCGGCTACGGTTTGGGCTCGGTGGCTTGCATGAACTCGACCAGGTAGTCTTTCCAGACCGCCGCAGCGGTGTGGGTGCCGTGGCCCCTTGTGGCGTCGGAGATGGGCAACAGAATGAAGCGCGCGTTGGGCATGCGCTTGACTTGCTGCTCGGCGATACCAAGCTCGGCCGGGTTGATGAAGTCGTCGCCGGAGTTGATCCAGAGCACCGGGGTCTTGATCTGGTCGAGGCGCGGGCTGGGGTCGTAATTGCGGCTGGCGTCGATGTAGAAGAGCATGTTGTTGGCGTCGGTGGCGGCCATGGTGCGGGCCAGGTAGCGGTCAACATACCGCTCGGCCTGCTCGCGCGTGGGCGCCTGCTTCTGCATCTGGAGCGGGCTTGAGCCCATCACCAGCAGCATCTCATTGGCGGTGCGCAGGCCCTGAGCCGGCTCGGTTTTGTATTCGCCGTCGAGCCAGCCGGGGTCCTGCTTGATGGCTTGAATGGCCATATAGCGCATCATGCGGTTGCGGCCTGCGAGCGGGACGGGCAGGCACGCGAAGGGCGCGAGCGCGTCCATGAAACCGGGATAGGCTTCGCCCCAGACGAAGGACTGCATGCAGCCCATTGACGTGCCGAGGATGAGGCGCAGATGGTCGATCTTCATCTCGTCAAGCATGACGCGCTGGCTGCGCACCATATCGTCGTAGTCGTATGCGGGGAAGTGGGCGTGCAGGCCGTCGGAGGGTTTGGAGCTTTCGCCGTGGCCGATGTCGTCGGGCAGGATGAGGAAATATTTGGTGATGTCGAGCGGCTGCCCGGGGCCGAAGAGGACGTTGGAGAAGATGGGATTGAGGAGCGAGTGCGCGTCGCCGCCGGTGCCGTGGAGGAGGAGGATGGCGTTGTCGACGTGGCCGGCTGTGTTGCGGTGGGGCGTGCCGAGGGTTAGGTAGTGGAGCTTGAGTTGGGGAAGGGTTTCACCGGTGCCGAAGCGGAAGTTGGGCAGGTTGACTACGCCGTCGGCGGTGGACCATTTTGTGGGTTGGGCTTGCGCGGCAGGCGGGGTTGCCGCGGGCATGGACATGGTTTGGCTGTAGGCGGCGGAGGCGAGAAGGAGTGTGGCTGCGATGAGGAAATGGGCGATACTTGGGCGCATGTTGGGGCTCCGGAAGCTTGCGCATTGAGGATAGCTTTTTGTTTGCGATTCGCAAAGGGGATGAAGGATTGCAGAATGGTGCGATTCTCCGACTGTCGAAAATCCGTAACCCTAATGCAGTGATAAATTGGGTCTAAATGGCTCCGAAACTTGAGATTCAGTTCATCCGTGCTTGCAGTACCGGTAAGCCAGAGGTGGTCCGCGAGCTTTTGCAAGGAGGACTCCCTCCCGAAACGCGCGATACTTACGGGCTCACAGGGTTGATTTGGGCAGCCAGAAAGGGACAGGTTGCAGTCGCGGAAGCTTTGCTCGCAGGGGGTGCGGACCTGGAGGAAAAAGATCGAAGGGGGCGAACAGCCTTGCACCACGCCGTTGCACTCAAGCACCCAGATTTTGTTAAGTTCATCGCTAACCGTGGTGCGTTTCTAAATCCGGTCGACATGCATGGTTGTACTCCGCTCGACCTAGCGACCATGTCGGGAGACAAAATGGTGGCGCTCCTGGAGCAACTCGGAGCGCAGCGGAAGAAATCTGAAAGGCTGCCCGAAAAGAAGAAGGGCATCAATCGATTCGCTTCGGGCGGTGCAACCGGAGGGCCCAATCTGCCCATTCAAATCGAGCGCGTTCGCGTTCAACTGAATAGACTCTTGCAGGGCTGGACCGGGGAATACTCACCTCAGATCGAGGTCTTTAGCTTTCCTCTTTTCGTGGATGGCGCAGTCGTTCGCTATACGGAGGAAATGAATCTACTTGGCCCCCAGAAGGCCCAGCGCAGTGGAAGCTGGCTTACGGTTAAGATCGGTGTTCCGGAAGACTGGTGGCGTGAAAGTGAGACGACGTACAAGACACACCTCACTGGCTCCATTGAAGCAGGACTCAATTCGATGATTGCGCTCTTGAAGCGGAACAAGCACGATGTCAATGCCGAACTGCTGCTCGCCGATTGGGCCGTCGTCAAAAAGGAGTTTCTCGAGACGACTGCCCCGCCGTTTCCAGCAGAAAAGCAACGGGAATCGATGATGGCCATGGTGGAGGAAGCTCGCCGCGCCGTTGAAGCTCGTAAACGGCCGCAATGAAGTTGAACCCCATTGTTCAACCTGGATGATCGGTGGGACTGAGGCTGCATCAATCACGAGGATCGTGTCTTGTAAATTGCGGCTTCCGCGAACCGCTTCCACGCGCTAGAATTCCATTGAGCGCTATGTTTAACCGTGCCGCAAGCCGAATTTCCTCGACGCCTGTGTTGAAGCGGTTTCGCCGCGGTCGGCCTGACCGTGGACGCAGCGCCTCCCGCTGAGTAATCTTATTGCCGTTGAAATTTTTCGGACATCCGGTGGCCTGCGCGCTGCTTGATGGCGTTTGGCAGGGGCTGAAGCCCGGCTTATTTTGTTGCGTTTATCGGCCCGGCTGAAGCCGTGCCCTTGTTACAAAGCGCGTCCCGTTCTTGTAAAGCGCTTTGGGGCCGTCCGCGGGCAGGTTTGATATTCGTATCTCGTGATTGATCCGCCGGTGCGCGGATAGAAAGGCTTTTCCAATGGGTTCCAACGATTTGAACAGCTTTGACAGCCGGGGTACTCTTACCTCGGGCAACAAGTCGTATACCATCTACCGGCTTCCGGCGCTTGCGGCCAAGGGCTTCAACCTGAGCCGGCTGCCCTTCAGTTTGAAGATTCTGCTTGAGAACCTGCTGCGCCGCGAGGATGGAGTGAATGTGACCGCCGGCGACATCTGCTTTCTGGCTACCTGGAATGCGAAGGCGGAGCCGAGCCGCGAGATCGCTTACATGCCGGCGCGGGTGCTGATNNTATGCGTTTTTGAAGTGGGGACAGACGGCGTTTCGCAACTTCTCGGCAGTTCCGCCGGGAATGGGAATTTGCCACCAGGTGAATCTCGAGTACCTGGCGCGCGTGGTGTTCACCACCGAGATTGACGGGGAAGCGGTGGCGTATCCGGATACGCTGGTGGGCACCGATTCGCACACCACGATGATCAACGGGCTGGGCGTGCTGGGCTGGGGCGTGGGCGGCATTGAGGCCGAGGCGGCGATGCTGGGACAGGCTGTGAGCATGCTGGTGCCGCAGGTGGTGGGCTTCAAACTGACCGGCAAATTGAAGGAAGGAACGACGGCTACCGACCTGGTGCTGACGATTACGCAGGCGCTGCGGAAGCTGGGCGTGGTGGGCAAGTTTGTCGAGTTCTATGGGCCGGGAATTGC
>PMWR01000624.1 GCA_003166055.1 Acidobacteriaceae bacterium | reverse complement strand
GCTAGAGCTTGTGGAGGTTCACGTAATAGAGGTCGGTGGCGACTTCGAAGTCATCTTTGCCCAACGGCGTCGACATTACCTTCCACTCGGTGGTCGAGGGCCGGACGATTTGCCAATCGCTGCTGCGACCCACTCGAATGGGCATGGCAAACCTTGGTTCGTCTGCCAGCCACCGATAGGAAACCGTGTGCTCCGCTTCGTTGAATTGAAGCTCGAGTGTCGGGATGGAGGCGTGGCGAAGATACTGGTTAAAAATCGGTGTCAGGTTCAAGCCCGTCTGATTATTGAAGAACGCGACCATATCCGTTGTCATGATCGTCTGATACTTGAAGTGTTGATAGTAGTCGTGAAGCAGCTTGAACCACACTGCATCGTCGTTGATCACGCTGCGCACGGTGTTGAGAAGCAGCGCACCTTTCTTGTACTGATCCACGGGCGGTGTCGCGTAGATTCCTTCTTCGGAAATGACAGGTTCGGCGTTCTTTACCCCACCTTTGCCGGTGTTGAGATAAATCAATCCATCTGTTTTGCCCCACATGAATTCGACAAAAAGGCTCTCGCAATAATTTGCCCAGCCTTCGTGAATCCACATGTCAGAGCGGTCACGCGCGGTGATGCTGTTACCAAACCATTCGTGCGCGCTCTCGTGAATGATGATGAAGTCGAACCATGTGCCGATGCCTGTTTTTGGCCTTCCCAGGTAACCGTTCTGAAAGTGATTGCCATAGGTAATTGCCGTCTGGTTCTCAACCCCTGAGTAGAGTGCTTCAACCAGCTTGTATCCGTCCTTTGGGAATGGGTATTCGCCAAAGTAGTGTTCATACGCCTTCAACATGTCTTTCACTTGCACGAATTGCTTCTTCGCTTTGTCGAGGTCCTCTGGAAAAACGTAGTAATCCAGGCTGAGCCCGTTATAGCTATCGCTGAAGTGGGTGTAGGTTCCAATGTTGAGAGAGACGTCGTAGTTGTTCATGGGGTATTGCACCTTCCAGTTCCAGCGAGTGAATCCATCGCCGAGGTCGGTCTTGCCCTGAAATCTTCCTCCCGAGACCTCAACAAGGTTGCTGGGCGCTTCGACGCTCATGTCCATGGATTCAACTTCATCGCGCCACTGGTCCTTGTTTGGCCACCAGACGCTCGCACCCTCTTCTTCACAAGCCGTATTCACAAGCGGACGGCCCATCGGATCTTTGCGAAACACAAAGCCGCCGAATCGTCCCATCTCGACTGGATGACCGGAGTAGTGGAAGTCCACGGTGTAGACCTGGCCCTTGCGCAGCGTATGCGGAAAATCAACATAAATGGTTCGTCCTGTGACACGTTGATAGGTCAGAGGTTTCGGCGCGCCGTGGACTTGTTCGAGCAAGATACCATCAATCGAAAATGTGGGTACCAGGTCCAGTTGAATACGATTGCCATCTTCGAGCATGCGAAAACGGATTGCGTTCATTCCACTGATCAACTGCTTTTCCGGGTCCACACGGACATGAAGCGAGTAATGAAGAAGATCGTTATTGGCGCGATAGGGACCGTAGCCACCGAGCAGTTTGTCGCCACCAGACAGCGCGGGCGGGGCAGCGGTTCCGGTTGAAGCGGGTGACGTCTGTGCGGCGGCCAGAGAAGCGCAGGCTGCAAGCAGTAGCGTCATGCCCGGCATATGAACTTTACGCAAATGCATTCAAGTGTTCTCCGTCAACTGGTGACTCTGCGTGCGAAGAAAGGGAAGTGACCAGGCGATCTGCGAGGCGTGAATCTTCATTTACTTTGGATCCGCGGTCATGGTGGAACGATGCCCTGTGGTTGTGGACCAGTAGTCGATCCAGCGCTCGCGGATACCGATGACGCTCTCAATGAGTTTTGGGCTCGGTATCTTGCCGTGCTCAACGACCATGACCATGCCGGTGTTGAAGTTCTTCTGCGCCTGGTCGACCGCCGGCAGCCTAGGGCCTTCGGCGGCAATCACATCCTTAATCGTGATTGTGGTTCGATCGGCTTTGTAGATGGCGTGGCCGTTGGAGTCGTGGCCCACTGGGACCAGTTTTCGCAGTATGAAGAAGTCAGGCACTTCGGCGGGAGAGATGAAGCCCATCAAGTAAAGATCGAGATATGACCAACCTGTAGCTGGGACATAGTAATCATCATCGAGCTGCGTGAAGGTGCCATCATAGTTGTCCTGCCACACGCCGCCGCCCATCGCCGACGCCTCTGTTGGCCGTTGATAAGGAAATGCCACCTGGGCCTGCAGGCCCGTGGCCCAGTGTGTTGGACCAAGTTCGATTGTCTCGTCGCCGACTTTTGCGGAGACGAACGCAGACCAACGATGGCCCATTTCATGGCCGATCTGTGACATGGCGTAATCGTAGGGCGGGATCTTTCCGTTGCCAGTTCGCTCTGCGAGTTGGTGCATGTAGAAGCCTAAATTTCGCGTGTTCTTATCCTGGAAATCGTCAGGCGGATATTGCTGCATCTGGTTGGCGCCGACGAAAACAGGTTGGATGAACTGCCATTGAAAGCGGCCCTGCGTGCAGAAGGCCGCCAGGTTTTCCTGGTCTGCGTGGATGCCGGTCACGGCTCCGCCCGCAGGACCTCCGCCCAGTGGTCCAGTGCTCGAAGTGCCAGCCTCGGGGTTGTCGATGCGAAAGTCGGAGTAGTAGGCGAGCATATCGAATTTATCGCCCAGGGCGCGGATAACCGAGCAGGTTAGGTCTTCAGCTCTCGGCGGCCTCATGTAGTGGAAGACTTCGTAGGCAACGGAGAACGGACCGTCACTCTTCTTGAGGGCGCTTAGATGAACCGCGGGACTGGCAAGGCCGGCGAGCTTGATGGGGTGGGGTAAAACCTGGTCGACGATGGTTGGATGCGTGCCGGGAGTTTGTGTTGACGCAGAGAGGAATATAGAGTCACCGGCCTTGTAATCGGCAGGCAAAGTTCCTTCAACGGAGATGGTATTTCCGCTGACGTTGACTGTTGGCTGCAAACCGGACCCGAACGCAATGTAATGAGGGGAGACAGGTCCGCTTCGCCTGCGACCGGCGCTTCCGATAATCGTCCAGACTGTGGAATTATCCGGCGTGCAAGCGACCGGTTTGTCTCGGTCGAGACAGATTCGATAGGTGATGCCCGCGAGGGCGGGATCGTTTTCCGGCAGCACCGGTCCGCGCGTCTCGATAGTCACTTTGAGAAAGAGGCCATCGACAGCAGCCGTTTTGATCTTGGTGATATCAAGGTGGGGGAGCGCTGCGGCATTTGCGTCCGCATCAATGACAGCAATTTCCTTTTCGTTTCCCGCGGTCACTATCGGATATAAGCCGACGACTGCGTCTTCGGCATGAATCTCGTCATAACTGAGCTCGATGGCGCCGTCTTTGTGCAGGACCGCTTGAAAGCGATTGACGGTTGGTGTCCAACTCATGTCCTGAATGCCGCCAAAGGGCTCGGTCAGGCTCCAGGTGATGAGCGCGCGTTCGCTGGACTCCTTGAGGTAGCGCGTTCCGTTCAGCCGCGGTTTGAAGAAGACACTGATCGCTGGAATTGTGTTGATGAACCCGGGTCCGGCTTGCTGCAACTCAGCGAATCGATCGACGGAGAGGCCGTCGTTTCGATTCGGCGGCGGCGTTCCGGCACGTCCGGCAACTGGATGGATTGGTTCACCGAAGGTTATGGAACCGGTTATGCCGACTGAGAAAGAGTTCCAACTCTTGCCCGAAAACGGGAAGGCGAAATTCTTGATCGTGGCATCGCTGCCAGGCATTTCGGCGCCGAATTCTGAGTCCCACTGCCAGGGAATGGTCTCGACAGTGTACTGCGAGCCATGGGGAGTAAAGCGTAGTGTGCGATGAGCCAGGTTGAAGAGGTTGGTGTCGCCGAGCGCATCCTCGTCCAGTGTAAGAACGATGAGGTTGCCTTGAGTGGTGACGGTTCCGATGGAATGTCCAGGCTGCTGCCGAAATTGAGCATGGGCTGCGACTCCGCTCAGCAATAGAAGGGTCAGAAATCCAGCGCGCAGGAAATCTCGATTGTTGTAGCTCATAGGTTCCCCTGATCCTCGGCTGATTTGTCCGGGCTCAACGAGACCTTGTTCCAGTCGGGCGGCTCTAAGCCCAACAGATTGTGAACGAAATAGTCGTCGCGATAATGCTCATCGCCAAGGATACCCACGCCGTGGTTCTGATCGGGAATGTAGAGCATGTCGAAGTGCTTGTGCGCCTTCACGAGTGCGTTGACTACCTGCAGAGAAGACGCCGGATCGACATTGCTATCCATCTCGCCAATGATTATGAGGGCTTTGCCTTGCAACTTGTACGCGTTATCAACGTTCGATGACGCGGCGTATTGTGGGCCTATCGGCCATCCCATCCACTGCTCGTTCCACCACATCTTGTCCATACGATTGTCGTGGCAGCCACTGTTGGTGACGACCACTTTATAGAACTCGGGGTAGAAGAGAGCGCCGCCGAGCGCGCTCTGACCACCGGCTGAGGTGCCGAAGATGCCTACGCGCGAGATGTCGTAGTAGGGATACTTTGCCGCGACAGCCTTGTGCCAGAGGATGCGATCGGGAAAGCCCGCGTCGCCGAGATTTTTGAAGGCGACGTCGTGGAATGCCTTGGAACGGTTGCTGGTGCCCATGCCGTCGATATGCACCACGATAAAGCCGAGTTCCGCGAGCGACTGGTCAGGTGCGATGGGGCTGAAAGATTTGGGAACGAAAGACCCCTGAGGCCCGGCGTAGATATTCTCGATGACCGGATACTTCTTCGATGGGTCGAGGTTCATGGGGCGGGTGATTGTGCCCCAAATGTCTGTTTTACCG
Organism: Acidobacteriaceae bacterium; assembly: GCA_003166055.1. The sequence goes on along the minus strand of PMWR01000624.1, from coordinate 4,359 downwards.
TCGCGACCTTTGGCCACGAAAACCTCAGGCGGCTTGAAACCTGCTGCCAACAGGGGAGTGGTGTCTGCCTTGTCGAGATCCATGACGACTGTCTGGTCAGAGGTTCGGCGCAGTTGGGCAACTGGTGCAAGATCGACACGCTGCCACGTATCGACGTAAAACTTTCTGTCCTTAGAGAACGAAACCCTGTGCATTCCGTCGGCGTCGGTAAACTTCGTGAGGCCGGTGCCGTCGAAGTTGATCCGATAAACCTGCGTGAAGTAAGGATCCTGTCCAGGAACGATACCACCGGTATCGAAATAAATCTGACGCCTGGTATCGTCCACGAATTCAACATTGCGCACCAGCCAGTCGCCTTTGGTGATCTGGTTTTTCAACTTCCCGGTGATGCCGTCGTAGAGATACAGGTGCTCCCAGCCGTCACGCTCCGACGCCCAGATGATCTCCTTGCCGTCGTCGATGTCGTGACGGTACCTTCTTCCTCCAGAGAGACCTGGCCCCAGGTTGCTGTAGTAGAAGAAAGTCTTCGTCTGCTCCGAAATGAGAGGGCGCGGCTTGCCGGTCTGTGCGTCAACTTCAATGACGGTGTAGGCCTGATGGCCGCGCTGATTGTATTCGAACGTAAATCCGCGACTGTTCTTCCACCACTCCGGCGTGGTGATGTCGTACGGATTTGGAAACAGGGCGCGATCAATATCAATCTGCTGCCTGGTTGCAACGTCGAACAGGACCGGGATTGCAATGTCCAATGTGTCGCCCGGCTTCACATAGTGAAGGGTACTGTGCTTCGGCTGAATCTGATCGGGCGGTGAGGACTCGATGTAGGTGATTTCACGGTCATACCCGGGGCGTATGTGGTAGGCGACGAGCTTCTTTGAATCCGGCGACCAGGCGAACGTGCGCATTGAGTAGTAGTTGTCCTCAGAGCCGTCGAAACTGACGGGGTATGCCGGTTTGTCGCCCTTCGGTTTTATGAACACGTTGAAGTTCTGCACAAACGCTTCAAAGTTTCCGTCAAAGGAAGCGCAGACTCTTGTCGGCCTTGGCGGAAGCTGAGATTCGAATTGCGCTCCCATCTCATTGCGGCCAGAGCGGCGCTGCGATCTTGTTTGCTGCGCGGGAGAAGGCGCGCATGGCTTCGTTCCTGAATCGGATTCATCTTCATCGTCGGCTTGAAAAGCAGGCGACTGGTATGCGAGGCCCTCGATCGGGTCGCCACCCGGGCCCTCAGGGCTGACTTGCGAACCGGAGAGAGCGGCATCCTCGGGCGCATCGTCATCGTCGTTCTGGCCACGCTCGGGGATGGGGCCGGTGGTGGTGCAGGTGTAGCTCGAGAGGTCGCATTTGAAGAGTTTGCCGTCGATGCCGAACTGAATAGAATGCTCGTTGTCGAGAAAAGTCAGAGGAGCGATGGCCCCTGGCGGGTTCCCGATTGGGCGAACGCCGAAGCGCAGCTGTATCGGAGCAAATGGGAGTTTCAAGCCGGTGTACTTGTGGCCGGTAGATGTGGAGATGGCTGTGGCCAGGCGATCCTGATCGAAGGGCGACTTTTTTACACCGGCGTCCGCATCGACAAGAACGAACTCGGTTCCGCCCTTAACGGTTTTCGGGTACCAAAAATGATCGGAATCGCCGATCCACGTGATCGCGCCGGGGGTGTTCACGACCAGGTCGCGCACTTTGACCCGGAGGTCGTGAGCACGCTGGTAGTCGGCTAGGGTGCCCTGCGCCTGGAGAATTGAGACGAAGAGGAACAAAGGAAAGACGGCAGAAAGGCAATGGGCGAGGAATGTCCGCTTGGAGAAGATCAAAAGGGCTCCGGTGAGTTAATCGCATTCGATGTGCGAAGTATACATGGTTGTATCCAATACGTCGCGCAATTTCCTCTGGTGTCTTTTGTGTGTGTAATCGATATGGGCTTTGGTGATTGAGAGGAAGTGCAAGGGCCGAATTTCAGTGTGATTCGGATAAGACACCGGACAATCGGCGCTGGCTGTTGACCTGCCCCCGTTTTCTCAACCACTGATAACTGGAGTTTCCCGGTTTTGGTTTGGCTTCGAGACTGACGCGTAGCCGCCGTCGTCGAGCCCTTGCGCAAATGGGCTGTCTGAGTCATCAACAAAATGCGCCCGCGCGGCAGCAGAAACTGATTCGTCCTTCCCCTCGCCCGACTGAAGAGAAAAGAGGAAAGGTCTCAGTCAAGCCTCACTGAAACGCTGCCTGCCGCTAATGTAATCGCCTGTTCCTTGCCTCCGGCAAGCTTCACTGCGAACCGGCGCGGCTGCTGGCGTGCACCGTTGCCTTGGCGCAGCGTCAGTGTTCGCTTGGCGTCATCCCAATGCATCGCAATCTCCTGATAATCGCCGTTCTCGTAGGCGAATGTCAGCCCGTCGTCGTCGTAAAGAGTGAAGGCGCCGTCTGCCCCCGGATAAACAGTCAGGGTCACAGGCTCTTTGCTCGGTTGTTCTGCGTATTGCTTCACCGGTCCGGTGGGCACGACTGCACCGCCACGCACCAGCAGAGGCATTGAGTCCAGCGCGGCTTCGAGCGTGACGTTGCGGCCGCCTTCGATGCGCTGATTGGTCCAGAAGTCCCACCAGGTACCTGCGGGCAGATTCAGCGTGCGCTTGGTGGCGCATTTCTCAAAAATGGGCGCGACAAGCAGATTGGATCCAAACAAATAAGCATCGGCTGTTTCCCATGCCTTCGAGTCCTGCGGAAACTCCAATCCCAGGCTGCGGATAATCGGCAGACCTGTTGTGTGTGCTTCATATGCGGCAGAGTAGAGATACGGCAGCAGACGATAGCGGGTCTCAAGGAACTTGCGGCAGATGGGCTCGACAGCTTCGTTGTGCAGGTCTTCCACGTGCGGCAGAAACGATGCCGCATTTGGACCCATCTCTGACGGCCCGTAGCTTCCCGTGTTCCATCCCCACGGGCGCCGAAGTTGCCATGTGCGCCCATGGCATCGGAACGACGGACAGAACGCGCCGAATTGGAACCAGCGCACGAAAAGTTCGGCTGTGAACTCAGACGTCGGCACGAAACCGCCAATGTCTGTGCCCCAGTGGGGTACGCCGTTAAGGCCGGCGTTGATGCCTTCCATGATCTGCGTTTCGAGCGTCTTCCAGGTAGAGTCTGTGTCGCCGGACCACAGCCACCCCCAGCGCTGGATGCCTGCGTAGCAATTGCGGTGGAGCGCAAACGGCCGCCGGTCCGGGCGTGTCTTGCGGCCCCCCTCCCAGTAAATTCGGTTGCGCGCCAGCCGCGAGGGTGTTGGCAGCACATCGCCTTCATCCGGCCACCAACCGTCGATACCCATACGCACAAGAGGCTCATGCTGTGCCCAGTAGTTCGCCGCGTCGCCGGGAACGGAGGCAGCCGCACCGGAGTCCTGCACTGTGCCGTGCAGAGTCTCAGGAGGATTCACGACATGGAGAGCGATGTTGAAGTGGAGCGCATGAAACTCCTTCACGATCTGTTCGGGATCAGGAAATACAGCCTGGTTAAAAACGAATGAGCCGTGGCCGGTGTTCCAGCCGGACGGGCAAAAGCCGGTGCCGAGGTAAATCATCGTGTCGCATGGAAGGTCCTTCTCGCGGAAAGTGCGTGCTTCGTCGAGAATCTGCTGGCGGCTTTCCAGCGTTCGGTGAGACTGTTGAAAGCCAAGTGTCCAGCGCGCCGGCAGGTGGGGATAGCCTGTGAGTTCGGCATACTCGCGCAACAGTTCAGCAGGTGTCTCCCCCACCACGAGGAAGATGTCCTGTGCGCGAGCGACGTCGCTCGGATGCCACACGCCCGCATCGCCTGTGAGATCGAATTGACCGGTCGGCAGGTGGAAGTAGAGTCCCCAGCCGTTGCCCATCAGCCACGGGATAGGATTGCGCGCGCCAAAGAGCCTCAAGTCATCGCCGGCTCCGTTCCGCATCGTGTCCTTCGTCCCGCGACGATCAAGCGGATGCGTACCCGGTCCAAGCCCGTAGACCGGTGCGTCGCCGTATTGGAATCGCACCTGGTTGACTTCGGGATGGAACGCCAGTTCCTGCACCACTCCGCGCTGCGAATGCCGGACGCTCACACGCAACGGGGTGGTCTCTACACGCACTGTGTAGTCTCCCCAAGCTATGTTGGTTGGCGGACCAGGCTGATCGGCACGCTGTGTGTGCAACGAAGCCGGATACTTGCGAGGTATGAGACTTCCGTCGTCGTAATATGTGTCAACCGTCTCATCGACCGCGGCAACAGTGATGCGTAACATCCGCGGACGAACAGACACAACAGTCAGTTCCATGCCGGCCGATGCGGCGCGTATTCGCGACGCAGAGCCTTGGTTGGTTACCGGCGTGGCTGCTCGAGAAT
>PMWR01000036.1 GCA_003166055.1 Acidobacteriaceae bacterium | reverse complement strand
CTCTCCGAGTGACCCTGTCGCTTTTGTGGGCTTCTTTTTCCCGTCTCCCTTTGGCACAACCGAATAGAGGAGAGCGTACGGGTACATGCCGGTGCACTCGAACACTACTTTGTCAGTCACCAAATTTCCCTCCCGATCCATCCTCGGGGTTGGGTTATAGAGGACAACCGAGGGCCGAGAAGAATCCACAACCGATTCCTTCGAAAAAGCGCTCTCAATCTGTTCAATGACCTGATCTACCGTATAGAAATCCTTCAGGCACCGGCTGCGGTAAAGGTGGCCGCCGTGAAACTTAATCTCAGGCCGCAGTGCGGGAAAGCCGCTTGAGATGCGGGCCGCGTTGATTTGGCAGAGTTGTTCGGGGGTAAAGAAGCCCACCGCTACGATGAACGGCTTCTGACCGGCCTCGATTTGGAGAGGGTTACTGCGTATTTTTCTCAGCCCACTTGCATAGAGGGGCATTCTTTTTACCGTCTGGCCAAGTCTACAGTCCGTGACGTCATGCGCGCGAGGAACAGGCAGCGCCTGTACACAGAAATGAGGCGCCGATCGACGTTGGATTGCGTAACAGCTACTGGGACGGCGGCGTGGTCGGGGGCGTGCCGCTTCCGGTGCCTGAGCCGCCACTGGAGCCGGACGATCCGCTGCCATTGCCACCGAAACTGTTGGTCCCGGCACCCGTGCCACCGGCGCCCGTCCCGCCAACGCCATTTCCACCCGCGCCATTTCCACCCACACCATTGCCGCCAAGCCCGGTGTTGCCGCCCTGCATCATCATTTGTTCCTGCAACGGGTCGTAGACAAACTCCCACTGGTTGTAGTGGTTCTTCTTATGGAGGACCAGGATGGACTGTTTGGGGCTGTTGGGCGAGACGCCGATGATGCCCCCGCCAAAGGTCTGTCCGGTCAGTCCTGTTCCTGCGCCGGGTCCGGTGGTGCCGCCGGGGGCGTTGGGGTCGGCGCCGGCAGCACCGCCGGGGCCGGTGGTGGACACTGAGTTGCCGCTGTTGGGGTTGTTGGGGTCGGTTGAGCCGTTGGGATTGGTCGAGCCGGAATCGGTCGATCCGCTGGGGGTACAGCCGGGTGTCGAGGCGCCGCCGAGGCCGGTTGAGCCGGTCCCGCTGGAGCCGATTCCGCTTGTCCCGAACCCGCTGGAGCCGAATCCGCTGGAGCCGGCTCCGCTGGTGCCGATGCCGCTGGAGCCGCTCAGCCCTGGAACGCCGCAGCCTGCGGCACCTCCCGCGCCATTGAGAGGCTGGCCGAAGAAGCCCCAGGCTGTCGGAACCTTATTCTGGCCAAGATGGATGATCTTCCAATCGGCTTTGCCGGTGGTGGGGTCAACTTTGCCGGCGGTGGGGTCAGCGTACTTCCTGCGCAGGAAACGGAGGTTGTTGGTTTTGACCAGGGCATCCATGTTCGGCGGATAGGCGCCGAACTTTTTGTAGTACATCCTGATGGCGCGGGCGTACTGCTTGCCGCGGTGCATTGTTTCGACATCCCGGTCGTGCTGAATCTGCTTTTTGACGATCGGTACGGCGACGGCCATGGAGATAACCAGAATGAACAGCAGGAACATGGCCGCAACCAGCATGTAGCCCTGTTCGGAGGCGCGGGGACGGCGGCGGATTGGGGTTCTGTTCATCATTAGAAGGAGCTTTCAGCCGTCAGCTATCAGCATTCAGCTCCGGATTCCTGGCTGTGGGCTTTGTCTCTCCAGATGATTAGACGATCTGGGGGTGCGTTTCATTCGGAAGTGCCTAAATCGGATGCGGCCGACACCTGCAGTTTAGAGCTGATGGCTGAAAGCTGCCTTTCTCAGTTCGTCGTCAACTTCAGGGTCTCCGTGTTGTTGTAGCCGAGGTCGGTTACTTCGACGCTGGCGGGGAGGATGGCGCCCACCTTGTAGCGGTGATCGACGATCTCCCCTGCCCTGGCCACAAAAATGTCGTCCCCATGCGAGAAGAATGCCTTGATCGACTTGTCTTTGGCCAGCGCGTAGCCGAAGTACTTCAGATCGATGGCCGGTGGTTTGGGCGGAGGAGGTGGGCCGTTCTGCACAACCACCGTCTGCCCGCCGGGCGTGGGCCGCGCGGGGCCAATTAGCTGTGGGATCACCACCGGTGCGGAGTCGGCGGAGAAGATGTTTCTGCCCGTGCCCTCGTACTCTTGAGCTTCGCTCTCCGCCAGCTTGTCGAAGTGCAGGGTCGGGTCGAGGCCTTCGTTGGTCAGCTTCTGCGCTTCCGCGCCCTGGCCGGCGGATTTGGTTCCCGCGGCAGGACGGTTGGCGGTAGCAGCCGTTTGCACCGGGATTGGTTTCGGCGGTGGTGTGGAAGAGCCTCCGAAGTAGGTGGAGATCTCATAAATGCCGCCGATGACGACTACCGCAAAGAGGCCAACGGCAATGTAGACCTGACGCTTGTTTTCCGTTCCCAATTTGAGGGCCATGGCTACTCGCCCTCCTTTGCGCGAACAGGCGCGGGCGCGGCGGCGGGTTTGGTTTCGGCCGGTTGGGAGCCAGAGTCGGTCGCATCGGGAGTTGGCGGCAAGCCGCTGGCTTCAGCATCCGCCGGGCGCAGCCAGGCTGACAGGCGCAGGCGGAGATTTACCAGTCCCCCCTGTTGGCCGGTAAGGGCCATGGTGCGAATGACAAAGAAGGTCTGGTCGCGCTCCAGGCTGTTGATGAAGTGCATGATCTGCGGATAGGTGCCGCTGATGCCCGCGTCGAGCGAAATCTCGGTGAGGTCGGCGCCGGGCGGGTTCTGCGTGTACTGCAGCCGAGACATGCGGACCCCCGACTTCACCTGCAGCTCTCCCACGCGGTCCGAGATCGAGGAGTAGTTGGGCGGAATGCGCTTGTCATAGAAGGCCAGCATTTGCGACCGCGCCTCTTCCACACGCTTGTCCAGGCCGCGCAATGGGGCGGTCTGGAGTTCCTTGCTCTTCAACTCCATCTGCTTCTCGGCCAGGGCATCGGTGGAGCGGCCGTTGGTGGCGGCCCAGTCCATTCCGACGCGGACTGAAAGCCCGATCACGAGAAGCAGCAAAATGCCGGCCCCGACGTAGTGCCAGGTGAGCGGAGAGGCAAGGCGTTCACGCCAGAGTGCGGAGGACGACGGCTTCTTCATTGCGGGCCTCCGGGGGCTTTTTGAACGGCGGGATTGGGCTTGGGAATTTGTGGTTTCGGTGGCGAGGCTTTTTGCTTGTCAGAGCCTGCGCCGGGGACGGGAAGGATTCGGCGGGCGTGGGCGCCGGGGGCCGAATTCCGTGGGCCTGCTGTCTTCTTGTCCCGGTCATCTTCAGTTTTTGCGGACTTCTTCGCCTTGTGTTCAACCGGAACATCGGGGTTGTAATCGGCCAGCAGATCGAAGTCAAAGCGGTTCGACTCGCTGACGGGCTCCATCTGCTTGTTCGGCCCCGCATCCTGGGCCTCGGATGTTTCGCCGACGATTCTGGGCAGCATGAAGTGCCGGGAATGCTCGAGGTTGCGCACCAGTTCGACGGACAGGTTGCGCGGGCCGGCTACGCGCAGATGCAGAGTGATGTGGCCGTCCTTGGCGCGGATGGGTTCCAGATTCTGGACCATCACTTGTCCCGGCAGTACGGTCTCCAGTTCTTCCATGGCCACTGTCCAGGAGAAGCTTTTGTCGTCGAACATGTGGTTCAGCGCCATCGTCTGATCAAGCAGCTTGGCGTTGTCCGGCTTGCGCATCATTGCCTGGTAACCGGCGCGTTCCTGAGTGACCCCGGCAATCTGACCGTCGAGTGAATGGTCGCGGGCGCGCGCTGCTTCGGCTTTGTGGTCAATGGCGCGCAAGCCGAACCCGAGCGCGATGGCGAGCGCGACCATTACCGCCATGGCAATGCGAAGCCTCTTGATGGCCGGTCCCAGGTCGGCGAAGGGGCGCGTGGCGAGATTGAGCGTAATTCTCAAGTTATCGAACCCCCGCCAATGCGCCTGCGACGCCCGCAATGCTCGTGTTGCCGATGGCCGAGGCTGCGCCGGTATCAGGATGCGGCGCCAGCTCAACAACCGTCAGCTCGGGATCGTCGATCCAGCTTGCGAACTCTTCCGGCCCGCCCGCGCAGGCTCCCCGGTTGGCGGAGAAATGAAGCTTGCTGGGGCGCGCGCCTAGTTTGTCTTCGAAGTAGGCGCAGGCTACGGCAACGCCCCGCTTCACTTCAAGCATGCGCAGCTCCGGGTCTTCAGGAAGGTCGAGGGTGCGATAAAGCAGCAGATCACTCCCATTGGCGATGGACGTGGTGAGCGCCAGCGCGCTGAGGTTGGCGCCCAGCACAGACTCCATGGAGTCGATAGCCTCAAGAGCCGCGAGGCTGGAGGAAAGGACCGCGCCGGGTTCGTAACCGGCGGCGCGTACGGCCGCCTCATATTCAGTAAGGATGGGGCCGGGAATCACCGCGGCAAGGACTTTGGTTTCACTCCTGGATTCGGAGAGGATTTGATAGGTCAGGCCCGCGTGTTCCACGTCGAAGGGCACCATCTTGCGCAGGCGGAAACGGAGCACCGGGATGGCTTCAGCGGCTTTCGAGGGAAGGGAATCGAAGTCGAGCACAAAGACGCGCACCAGCGTGTCGGGGAGTATGACGGTGATGGAGCGGGTGCGCGGCGAGACCTGGCCGAGCGCTGTGCGAATGGCCGCCGCGATCACTTCGGGAGCACGCAGATTGGGCTCGCCAATGTTGGGGATCAGTGCGCCGGCCGGGAGCGGCTCGAAGGCGTAGACCGCGGGCTGGCCGGGACCGGGGAGCGCGGCGGCGAGCACGCCGTCGGGCGCAAGCTCCACCGCGACTGGGGGGCGCCCGCCGGGCTGGGTCGCGATTTTTGCCTTGTTCAGGATTGAAGTCAATTGCTTGTTTCCCCAGGGGCTAAAGCCCGCGTCCTTTTTGCTGCATTTGCGGCACGACTTAAGTCGTGCCCTTTCGCACATCTACGTCGAGTTGGAGTTGTTCAGAATGCTGTGAAGTCATGCTCTGAAAAGAAACTTCTTTTCGCCAAGGCTGCAAATGATTGATCTGATCAAAAACGCATCTCAACGGATCTCACACCGTCCCTACAGGACGGAAGCTCCTATTGAACTCTGACCCAGGACTGCGCTGCGCTTGTCCGGGGCTATTATCGCTTCTCCCTCCGGGAGAAAGAACGTCCGACGGTGTTTCATCTCCCGTGGATCGGTTTCGCCGGTGGAGGACTGATACAAAACCTCCTAGAAACATGAAAAGCTACGGGCTAAAAGCTAAGGGCTGTTCTCTTATCTCGATGCTTCAATGAATGTGACTTTGTTGATCTCTTTGAGCGTGGTCAGGCCGCGGCGGACGCGGTCGAGAGCTGACTCGCGCAGGAAGCTCATGCCTTCTTTCTGGGCCAGCCTGCGAATTTCGGAGGTGGGTTTCTTTTCCAGAATGATTTCGCGGATGGGGTCGGTCAAATCCAGCAGTTCGTGGATGGCGGTGCGTCCACGGTAACCGGTGCCGCCGCACTCGATGCAGCCCGCGCCTTCGCGGAAGCCGAAGCCCTGCCATTCGGCGGGATTGAGGCCGCTCAGGGTGAGCGCTTCGTCGTCGTAGTAGATTGTCTGTGCGCAGTGTTCACAGATGGTGCGGACGAGACGCTGGGCCAAAATGCAATTGAGCGCGGAGACAAAGTTGTAGGCTTCGACGCCCATGTTGAGGAAGCGGCCCAGAACATCGACCACGTTGTTGGCGTGGACGGTTGTGAATACAAGATGGCCGGTNNTCTTCGTCGCTCTTGATTTCGTTGAGCGCGGCGTAAAGGGTGGTGGTTTTGCCGGAGCCGGTGGGACCAGTCACCAGCACCATTCCATAAGGCTCGCGAATGTAGCGCCGGAAGCGCTTGAGATCGGCATCCGCAAAGCCAACCACATCGAGCGTGAGGTTGCGAAATTTCTCGCTCATCGACTCTTTGTCGAGCACGCGGAGGACAGCGTTTTCACCGTGCACCGTGGGCATGATGGACACGCGGAAATCGATCAGGCGGCCTTTGTAGCGGACGCGGAAACGGCCGTCCTGGGGGACGCGGCGTTCGGCGATATCGAGCTCGCTCATGATCTTGATGCGGGAGAGAATGGTGGAGTGATGCTCGCGGGCAATGGGCGCCATGGCTGCCTGAAGCACGCCGTCGATGCGGTACTTCACATTGACCGAATCGTCGTTGGTTTCGATGTGAATATCGGAGGCGCGCCGTTCGAGAGCGGTGAAGATGGTGGTATCGACCAGGCGAATGATGGGGCTGATGTCCTCTTCGCTGGTGAGTTTTTCGATGGAGATGTTTTCGTCGGAGTTGTCGTCGCCGGTGAGGACGTCGAAGGTGAGACCTTCGCTGGCTTCATCGAGGACGCGCTGCGACTGCTCGGTTTTCTTCAGGAGGTCGTTGATCTGGGAGAGCGTGGCGACGCGGGCGATGATGCGATGGGCGAGGAGGCCGGAGATCTCGTCGAGGACCATGAGGCGCGAGGGGTCGCTGACGGCGATGACGAGCGCGTCGGCCTGCTGCTCGATGGGGACGAAGTTGTAGCGGAACATCAGCTCGACGGGGACGGTTCGCAGTAGGTCGTGCTGTATGCGGAAGTTCTTGAGGTCGACGAACTCGGCGTGATAGCGGTGAGCAAGGGCCTCAGCGCGCGCGCGTTCTTCTTCAGGAGTGCCCTGAGGGACTACTGGGAGCGGGATGACGGTTCCGTTAGCCATATTCTTGTAAGCCTATCCGGCGTTGACAGAGCCCAGGGAGAAGATGGGCAGGTAAAGAGAAACGAGAATAACGACGACGACGATTCCCATGATGATGAGAATCAAAGGTTCGATGAGAGCGAGGGCCGCGGTCAAGGCCGTGGCGACGTCTTCTTCAAAGAATTCGGCGACTGAGTTGAGCATGGCGGGTAGAGCGCCGGTCTGCTCGCCGACGGTGATCATCTCAGTAGCGAGGTCGGGGAAGACGCGGGTTTGCAAGAGAGCTTCAGCGAGGGGCTTGCCTTCGCGCACGGTGGTGATGGAGCCGACTACGGCTTTGGAGACGCGGCGGGACGAGATGGAGCGGGCAGCGGTCTCAAGCGAGGGAACAAGGGGCAGGCCGCCGGTGAGCAGCGTGGCGAGTGTGCGGGCAAAGAGGGCGACCTGGTATTTGAGCCAGATTCTGCCGAATACGGGCAGCCGGACGCGCAAGTTATCAATGAAGTCCTGGCCACGGTTGGTTAGGGAGAAGCGATAGAGCGCGAAGGCGACGATGGCGATGGTGCCGAAGATCCAGAAGATATTGTGATTGATCCAGCGAGAGAAGTTGAGCAGGACCACTGTCATTTCAGGAAGTTTTGAGCCGAGCTGATCGTAGAGCAATGCGAACTGGGGCACGACGTAGGCAAACATGAAGGTGACCAGCGCGGTGACAAGTACGAGCAGGACTATGGGATAGATGAGGCTGGTCATGAGCTTCTTGCGGAAGGTGAGAGTGATGCGCTGGAAGCTGACGTAACGCTCGAGGACCTCCTGCAGCGTGCCGGAGCGCTCGCCGGCGAGGAGGGTGGTGGTGAACATGAGGGGGAAGCCGCCCTGTGCGTCGAAGGCAGTGGAGAGCGGCTCGCCGGTTTTGACGCGGTTGGCGACGTCTTCGAGCTGTCCGCTGAAGAAGGTGTCTTTCTGGTTCTTGCCCAGCATCTGGAGCGAGCTGAGGATAGGCAGGCCGGCGCGGATGAGGGTGAGGAACTGCTGATTGAAGATGAGGAATGGTTCGAGCTTGACCTTGCGGCGACGGCGTCCGAACACGCCCCCGCGGGCCTTCACGCTGAAGACGTGGTAGCCGGCATGTGCGAACCGAGCGCGCAACTCTTCGGCGCTGGCCGCGGACTGCGTTTGCTCGGTTACGCGGCCACGTTCATCGGCCAGTTTGATGACGAACTCTGCCATAGGTTTGGAGGGCGCGTGGTGCGTCCAAGTCGTTCTTTCTTCCTAAACTCAAGGGTATCAGTACCGACAGAGAGATAGACGCTGCTGGGGGGCGGATCGCTCACCCGTCAGGGGATAACTGGCTCAAGAGCCAGGGGACTAGAGGACTGCGTGACGACTCGGGTCGGACGCAAGTTTGAATGGGCGGATGTTGCAACCTTGTATTCTGTTTGCGGCTGGCAGCGGTCGATACGGGTTTTGTTTGTAGCTGCACACGAAGGAGTACGGCTTGGCGCAGGCGATGGATTGGGCGGAAGGTGCGGGTTCGGGGCGGGTAAGTTTTGCGGGGCTCGGGTTGTCGATTCGCAGGCACTGGCGGCTGGCGATTTTTGCTGTGCTGCTGGCGGCGGTTGGCACCGGGGCGGGGTGGATGGCGCACGGGCCGCGCAGGTTGGCGGCGGTAGTTGCGCCGTATCCGCATGACCTGGCCGAGGTGAAGTTTGCGGTGGCGGGGGACGTGATTCCGCATGAGGCGGTGCGGGCGGCGGCGAAGAGTGCCTTGGAGGCGGGCGATCCGACCAATTCGCTGGGGTGGGGCGCTCTGTTCTCGGATGTGGCGGATGTGTTTGAGCGGGCGGACTTCGGGTTTGTGAATCTGGAGACGCCGGTTGCGCCGGAACACTCGAAGGGGTCGAAGCCGTTCATGTTTGACGCGCCGGTGGCGCTGCTGGATGGGCTGAAGGCGAGCGGGATCAAGATTGTGAGCTTTGCCAACAACCACGTAATGGACCAGGGATGGGCAGGGTTCACGGAGACGCGGGAACATCTGAAGGCTGAGGGACTGCTGTTTGCCGGGTCTGGCGATACGGTGCAGCAGCAGTGGCAGCCAGTGATTACTGAGGCGAACGGGATCAAAGTGGGCTGGCTGGGGATGACGCGGTGGCTGAACGGGAACCGGAATCCTGACAAGGACGACCAGCCGCATGTGAACTTCTTTCCGTATCCGGGCGAGAGCGGCGGTGCGACGGGGGCGGATGAAGCGGCGGTGCTGGCGGCTGTGAAGCAGGCGCGGGCGCAGTGCGATTTTCTGGTGGTGTCGATTCACTGGGGGATCGAGTACGCGACTGCGCCGAGGCCGGAAGACGTGGACATGGCGCACAAGATGCTGGAGGCGGGGGCGAGCGTGGTGGTAGGGCATCATCCGCACGTCTTGCAGCCGGTGGAGACCTATAAGACGCAGGATGGGCGGAATACGGTGATCTTCTATTCGCTGGGGAATTTTCTGTCGAACCAGTCGCGGAATTATGTGGATGGGCTGATGCCGGACAAGGATGGCGAGCCGAGGGACGAGATGATTGCGCAGTTTTCGGCAGTGCGACGGGACTACGGGCCGGCGGGGGTGAGGGTGGAGTTGGGGCATGTTGGGATTTTGCCGGTGTGGAGCGAGAACAATCGCAACGATCTGGCGGCGGGGAAGACAAAGACGACGGTGATCAGGCCGATATTGATCGATCGGGAGATTCCGAAGCTGCAGGCGCGGCTGGATGAGCTGAACAAGGCCGCAGCGGTGGCGGGTGCGACGACTGGGGCGGCTGGGTCGGCGGGGCTGAGCCCAACCGGGTTGAGCGAGGATCAGAAGAAGGAGTTCATCGAGGTGACGAGTCGGCTGAAGCTGATGACGGATCGGCGGGGATTGATTCTGGCGAGGACCGGGGATGAGTATGTGGTGGATCCGCCGAAGTTGGCGGCGGGGAAGTAGGCAGGGGGCGGCGATGAGCGACGGTCGGGAAGAGCGCGAGGAGCAGGANNGCTTGAATCGTGACCGCGAAGATCAGTGGGAGCCGGAGCGGCAGGAATCGTAGCGGCGAAAAGGATGATTTCGTTCGTTGGGATCATTTATTCCCTGGTTCCAGAAGCGAGACCAGGGCACCCAGCGAACATGCGCGGGCCCGGAGGCCCACACGACAGCCGACCAGGAGGTCGCCGCTACTCATCCACAAATGAGCTGCTAGTAGCCGTTGGCGACGAGCCAGGGCTCGGTGAGGTCGAATTCGGATTTGGCTTCGGATTGGTCGTGTTCCCGCATTTGCTTCCAGGCGAGCTTAACTAGGACGTCGGCTTCGACGTTGAGGGGTGCGCCGGGGGCGAGGGCGTGGAGGTTGGTGCGCCAGTAGGTGAGCGGGAGAATCGCGATCCAGATGGTGTCGGCGTCGACGGCGGCGATGGTGAGGCTGATGCCTTCAATCGCAACTGACCCCTTGGGGACCATCCAATGCCGGACGGAATCAGGCACGCGGACTTTGAGNNGTCCAGTCGGTGGTTTGGGGGTCGAAGGTTGGGTCAGTGGCGGGGATGACGGGGTCGAGGGAGAGGAGCTGGCCGCAGCCATCGACGTGGCCCTGAACGATGTGGCCGCCGAGTGGGCTGCCGGCNNGAGGTCTTGTCGAGGGTTTCCTGGGCGAGGTCGGCGTGGAAGAGGGTGGGGTGGATGTCGAGCGCGGTGAGGCAGACGCCGGAGATGCCTAGGGAGTCGCCTTCGCGGAGGCGGGCGGCGAGGCCGGGGGCTTCGACCGTGATGCGGCGAACGCCGCCGCGGTTGGTGAGGCTGACGAGGGTTCCGGTTTGCTCGATGATGCCGGTGAACATGGATACAGTTTACAGAGATCAGAGATCAGAGATCGAAAGACAGTGGACAGTGGTCAGGGACTAAGGGACTAAATACAAGACCCCTCAACCCAAGAGCGAGTCGACAAAGGCTTCGGGAGAGAATTCGAGGAGGTCGGACATTTTTTCGCCGACGCCGACGAAGCGGACGGGGAGGGCCATCTCCTGGGCAATGGCGACCGCGATGCCGCCTTTGGCCGTGCCATCGAGCTTGGTGAGGACGATGCC
>PMWR01000398.1 GCA_003166055.1 Acidobacteriaceae bacterium | reverse complement strand
CAGAAGCCCGCAAGCCTCTTCGATATGCCAGCACCGGTGGCCACAGCCACCGTCATGCCCGCCGAATCCGACGAAGACCCTGGATTTGCAGAGATCGACGACGACGAGCCATTGGAAGATCCCGAAGAACTGGATGATGCGGCCTGACGGCCACGATGCATCTCTTCAAGAGGAATTCTGATAGTCAGCCACATGTCCAGAATCTGTGAAGAATGCCGATAGCGCTCCTAATGAGCGCAGTGGGCTGTTGTCAACACTTACGAAGAGAACTCGTCAGAAGCCAACCTTCATCCGGTAACCGCCGAAAGGAGCACCCGTCTCAGCCTCACGCTTTCCCTGCCATAGCAGCGCCAGGCGGCTTGGGGAACCAAAGGAGAGCCCGCATATCCTGGAAGCTCGGATCAAGCGCTGCCTCTGTCCCTGCTACGATGCCTTTAGTGTTCTTGATCACCGTCAGGGTGTGTTCCGTCGATCTAACGACCTCATATGCTTCTGCGGGCAGGTTCAGAGACATTGTGGGCAACACTGCCCTTAGTACTTTGACCCACGCCGAAACGGCAGGCGCAGGGTCTGCGGTGATTTTGTCATCCCTGAAATCGAAGGTCTTGGGGTCTGGCATCGCCGTTCCCGCGATCTCTTCACGAAGCGCACCGGCCACACAAATCACGAACTGCTTTGAGGCAGAGTACTCGAGCAGCCTGTATTGGCGGGACTGCACGTCTGTCATTGTCCCTGCGGCGGACTTGGCTTTTAGATCGGCCTTGATCTCATCGAACGCCCAGGCGAGGGTCTGGACTGCAAAGATGTGCCCTACGCTAATCGCCTTTGTGAAGACCTTGTCGTACGTCGCTTCGAGTTCGAAGATCTCGGCCTTTGCGCGAATGGCCGTTTGCAGGTCGCCGGAGAAGGCGCATAGAGCTTGTCCTACCTGATCGGCAATTAATGTGGTTTTCGACTTCCGCATACTGTCTCTGCGGTGAACATAGTCTATGCCCTTCGCTTCGAATTCCTGCGCAATGCGCACCTGAACGGGATCGTTGCTTTTTCGATCCAGGGCGATGATTTCATTTTGGGTGTTATTGCCAGCAACTATCTCGGGGATCGTTGAGTCGCTATCTACAGTGATGACCCGAGCCAAAACAGAAATGTTCTTGGCGTGCTCAGCGCCAGCGCCGTGGATCGCACCCGTCGTCTGTGCGCCGTTGACGATGGAGAGCCCATGGAGCCGAAGTGTGCGCCCGTTTGGGTCGGGCACCACCTTTCTGGTCACCACAGTAATCCCGTTATTGAAGACGAAGAATTTACCGGGATGATTCTCCGCGGTCTCTTGAATTCGCCTGTTGACATTGCCAGCACTCTTCCGTGAGCCGAGGTAATCGCGGAGATTTGCGCTGAACAGTTGTTTACCGTATTGCTCATAAAGGGCTTGAAGGAAAGATCCATTGAGTGAGAACACGAAGGCTTCCCATCCATCGCCCTTTTGTCTTGAGATCACATCGTCGGCAGTAAGATCGATCTCCGCTGTGATCTGGATCGTCCCAGTTGCCGAGAGCGATAGCTGCTCGGTCTGTCGGAGACCGATCTCGGCTGTTTCGACATCGACGTCTTTAGCCAGAGGCAGGCTGGAGACGAGGTTCTTGACCCCATCCAGCGCATTTTGGACGTTCTGCGACTCGTAGCTGTTATGCGCGTAGGCGAAGACAAGACGCTTGATCGTCTGCTTTTGCAATGCTTCCCGAAGTAGTTTTGCGTGTTGTCGAATTTGAACTGGAACGTCATCAATCGGTTTTTGTAAAAGCCATGCAACCGCTGTGTTCAGGTCGTTGGCTTTGTTTGCGTCAGCTTCCTTCTTGCCCCAGTCTTTCGCTGTTTTTCCCTGTGCAATGAGGGCGACGCCTTCGGCTTCATCAATGTAGATGATGTCTGCTTTTTTGTCATCTGGATGGTCCGTGAGACTAGCAGTCGCAAAAGTTGCAAAATCTTCCACACCGAGGTAAAGCCCCACGGCATAAAGAGGAAGCGCATTGTCCCCATAACCCTGCAATACGGGGTCAGCTAACAGCCGCTTAATGAAAGAGAACGAACTTGAGAGATCTTGAGGGGTTGCCATGGTTTTCTCCGGTCGGGTGACTACCATCATAAACGTCAAGCCTGAAAGTCGGGGCCTCGATCCGTCTGCTCAGTTCAGATGGCACATTCAATTCATATAAACAGAGGCCCTTTCTCGACGAACGACAAATCCCCTTACCACTCGGGGGCGTCACAGAAGAATATTGTGGACGTCGCTACTCCTTGGTCTTGAGTTTGCTGTCGTTTTCACGGATGAACGCCTCGATCTCAGGAGCGCTGGCAAGAATACGGAGCCACTGTTCCTTGTAGAGGGTGACGGGGAAGCGTCCCATTCCGTAGAGGGATACAGCGCCTTTCTCGCTGACCTTGAGNNCGTCTCACTGCACACTGGTTGCGTCAAACCACAAGGTCCCGCCGCACCGGCCAAAAGTGCCTCAATCCGCGCGACTTCGAGCCGCCGGAGTCTCGCAGTGTTGGACCACTGCTCCATCCGTTCAGCATCAGTCGAGAACTCGGCGGAGATTTCCATCCACCTGTTCTCGTTCTCATGGGCCACCCGCAGCGCGGCCTGAAGCGCCTCAATTTGCTGATCCCTTGATGAATTCATTCAGGTATCAGTTTATATTGCCGCAACTGTTCCGCCCCAAACCGGCCAGCACGGCAATCCAACGCAATTCCGAATGGAAGGCCGACCGGCCATTCTTCACACCTGAACCAGTATTCCGCCTGAG
>PMWR01000348.1 GCA_003166055.1 Acidobacteriaceae bacterium | reverse complement strand
GATCCCGTGAGACGGAATTTCTGGGTCAGGTTGTAGTCAAGACGCACGGTCGGATACTTGTTGATAGTCGTTCCTTTGATAAGAAAATTAAGGTTCTGATGGTTAGTATCCAGCGGGCTCAAGGTCGCCCCCGTCAAGCCATAAGTGGACGCTATGTTTGCTAAGTCACCCGCGATCAATGGGTTGATCGTACCGGGACAATTCGAGCACCCCGCGCTGGCGCCCGCTTGCAACACGTTGTCAGTGACTGCAGTGCTGGAGCCGTTCGGAAAGTAGGAATAAACACCGGAGAGCGCCAACGGCGTCCCTACCGTTGTGGCCACCGGGAAGCTGGCAGGCTGACGGAAGTTTGCCAGGCTCGCGAAGAAGAAAAGCTTGTCCTTGAGAATCGGGCCGCCAACGCTTCCCCCGAAATCATTCTTGAGTAGAAATCCGCGAGGTTGACCGACGTCGTTGCTAATCCAGCCATTGGCATTCAGCGCATCGCTGCGGTAATCCTCATAGAGCTCCCCGTGAAACTTGTTCGTGCCACGCTTGGTGAGGAAGCCAATGTCCATCGCGGCGGTGCCGCCCTTGCTGGCATCCAGTTCCCCGGACTGCACCGTCATCTCCTGTGTGTCTTCCAAGCGGTTTTCGATGGATGACCCATCAGCATCGAAACCGCCGCTCTTGAAGCGGTTTGTCATAGTAGAGAAGCCATTGGCGCCGATGTCGACCGCTCCGCCCGGAAGGTTGTTGAAGTTGTTCCCCACGGCTCCGGGAACCAGGAAGGCCAGCGCATACAGATCGCGACCGTTAAACGGCAGGTTATCAATCTGCTTCAGGTCGAGGGTCGTCGAAAGCGTATTCTGCGTGGTATCGAGAAGCGGACTCGAATCACCTGAAACCGAAACGGTTTGAGTAGCGACGCCAAGCGTAAGCATCACCTTGAGATCGGTGACTTCGTTCGTCTGGATCGTCACAGATGGATAAACTTCCGTCTGGAATCCATCTTTGGTGACCGTCAGGCTGTAGTGGGCGGGGTTCAGAAAAGAGAGAACCGCGTTGCCCGCACCCCTGGTGGCCGCAGTATGAACGTCATTCGTTTCGAGATCCTTCAACACCAACTGCGCCCCATTGACGACCGCGTCGCTCGGATCCACCACGGTAACGTTCAGTGCTCCCGTCGACAGATCCTGCGCCCCCGCGATCGAACTCGCTGAAATCCCAGCAAGAAGGCCGAAGGCAATCACCGCGCCCGCCAGACGCATTGGAAGCTTGTTTGGCGCAATGAACGCACCTCGCCGACTATCAGTCGTCTTCTGTCTGTTCTTCGGCACGCACTCAAGCCGGCCCGCAATTGAGCCCAGCACCTGACAAAATCCTTGCGTCATCATGTTTCTCTCCTCCACTAATGGCCTTCGTAAGTTGGGGATCAATCGATTCAGGGAATCCGCTCGAAATACATCGACTCCGCGATGTGCTCATTTGGGATCGCGACCGTTCTGCAGCATCTGCTTTTGGTTCTCATTCCGCGGCAAACGTATTCCCGCATCGAACTTGGAATAAAATTATGTATTCACTTTTGTATTTATTGCAAGACTTTTTTTAGAATTCTTTACATTACCCTTCACCAGAATCCAGACCGCGGCCTTTGCGCCCCCCCAAAAAACATGATGCCCAACCTGTGATTGCCCCTATCTAATTCATTTTTATACGGATATTTAGCCAATAGGAATCTGTTCTTTTGAGAGTGGAAGGCGAGCTGGGCTCACAATTCCCAACCCCGCTCGAGATTGCCAGCTGATTGCTCAAAACCTCCCACTCGTGCGGTCCATACCGATTTCGAATGATTGCCTGGTTCCTGGCGGCGAAAACGGCTGCGGATCTGCACTTCGTTTTGCACAGAGGACACACCGCTGGCCTCATTAGGACGGACAAAAGCGGTAAACTTCTCGGCTTGCGATCAGTTCAACGCACCATTGCCGCGTCAGGCAGACGGGGTGCAAAAGAATAGGGATGACTTCGCCCAAGAGATAATAGAACAAGTACATAAAACGATATACGTGGTCGAGATTATTACCCGGAGTCGGCACCAAGGACGTCGCGAATCGTGGATGTGACGCATTAATCCAAGAAAACCAGTTTTCCGTCTTGCAAAAAATACAATAAGTAATACATCAGTTCGTTCATCAGCGAATGCGAGTAAGCGATTTCTCACTGAGGAACCCCCTCCAGAACGCGCCACCACCCGAATCCCCATGAAATCCGAAGAGGAAATTCGAAACCGGTGCGAAAAGGTTTACCAGGAATACGTGCAACGCCAATTGCCAGTGGCGAAGGAGATGGAATGATAATGAAGGGATTTTGTAAACTGCTGAGCGCGGTCTTGCCCTTTGTAGTGCTCACCGCACTGACTGGAGCCGGATGGGGTCCTCGACCCGACCTGTGATATGTGAAGACTGTTAGGAAGACTTCCTAATCCCTTACAAGCCCAATTAAATCAATGTCTTGCTGGATTTTTGGTGCTGAAGAAAGGACTCGAACCCCTGGCACCTTCCAGGACGTCCGAATCCTCTCCACGGTCTCCGGTTCAACCCCTCAGCTTTTACAAGTTCACTTTCAACTTATGGGGTCAAACTTTCACCTTATGGGTGCACCCACAAGCATTCCACAGTGAAATTCGCTTGTGCTCTAGCTGCACCCGCTCGTCGATCCGCAGCTCATGCAGCGATAGCAGCTTCCGTTGCGCACCATGATCGCACCGCACGTGCCGCAGCTTGGCGCATCGCCCATGTCGTACATCTCGCGCATCGCGTCCGCCGCGTGATAGATCCCGCGATCCCTCAGGTTCAATCCCTGCGTGGCATTGCCGGCCGCCACAAAGGATGCGCCTATCTCCGGCGGAATGCCTCCGCCGCCCGACGCGCTGCCGCCATGCCCGCTCACCTGGTTCAGACGCTTGGCTACCTCTTCCGCCAGCCTGGCCAGGTGGCTTTGCGAGGTAACCGCATCGTCATCCGGCTCCGTCTCCGGCAGCAGGCTCGGTGAAGCAGGCAGTTGCGCCACCTGCGGAGCCAGCCCCGCAAACAGCGTCAACTGCGTGCCCGAAAGGAAGCGCAGATTGAGCCAGCGGAANNCCATCTTGATGAAGATTTCGCCGACCTGGCCCGTAGGGTAGAGACCCACGGTTACGTAGCCCTCGTGCCCGCCGATGGAGAACTTGTGCGTAATCGAGGCGCGCTCTCCCGGCAGCCGGTGGCGCACTGCGCGGGGCGGACCGTTCGGATCCTGCGCTGAATCCCTTGCCTGTTCCTGCGCCGGCTGAACCGCGGCCGAAGCCGTCAGCACCGGCACAGCGGCAGCCTTCGCAATCTCCTCAAGCGCATTCTGGAAAGCAGCGGTGGCTGCGATCACCTGCTTCGCCGTTACTTCCAGCTTTTCGCCGATCTTGGCTTCCAAGGCCTTCAAATCGGCCTCGGCAGGCTGTTGCCCGGCGCCGATATTGGCCAGCACGCGGCTGCCCACGGCATCCAGCGCTGAAGGCTCTTTCTTGGCGTCCATGCTGGTATTCAACGGCTGCGTGCCCTTCGAACCATCGCGGTAAATCGCAACGGCCTTGATGCCCTGGCGCCAGCTCTCGGCGTAAGCCTCGGCAACATCTTCCACGCTGGCCTCATGCGGCAGGTTCACCGTCTTCGAAATCGCGCCCGAAAGGAATGGCTGCGCCGCCGCCATCATTTTGATGTGCCCCATGTATTGAATCGACCGCGTGCCCTTGGACGGCTTGAAGCTGCAATCAAAAACAGAAAGATGCTCCGGTTTCAATCCTGGTGCGCCTTCAATCGTACCCGTCGCATCGATATAGCTGACAATCGCGTTCACCTGGTCGTTGTCGTATCCCAGCTTGAATAGAGCCGTCGGCACCGTGTTGTTCACGATCTTGATNNCCGATGGTGCCGGTCGGCGCCAGCACAGTGGTCTGCGAGTTCCGGTACCCGTAGCGCTCGCCATAAATCAACGCCAGGTCCCAGCACTCGCGGCTGGCGTCGATCAGCGCGTCGAGCTGCGGCACGCTGAAGGGCTCACCGCTGGTGCGCGACTTGCCGATATTGTTCACCTCGGCGCGGTGCATCCGCACCACATCCAAAAATGGCTCGCGGTTCACATAAAACCCCGGGCATGCGCCGCCCTGCCGGTCCACGCCTGCGGTCAGCGGAGTGGCCGAAGCAATCGGTGGGCAGTTTGCCGCGATAATCGCCGACTGCAGATACGCCTGCCCGCACATAATCGCCGTCAGCACGGCCGCAAAGTCGCGCCCGCCCTCTGAATCGTAGGGCAGCCCGAAGGCCATCAGCAGCGCGCCCAGGTTCGCGTAACCCAGTCCCAGCGGCCGGTAGTCGTGCGAGTTCCGCGAGATAGCCTCGGTCGGATAGCCCGAGTTATCCACCAGGATCTCCATCGCCGT
>PMWR01000082.1 GCA_003166055.1 Acidobacteriaceae bacterium | reverse complement strand
ATGTCCAGGTCGTGAATCATCAGGTCCAGCACCACGTCCACATCCAGCGAGCGCGGCGTGAAAATGGAGAGCCTATGCGCCTCAAAGAACATGGGCCGGCGCAGTTGCGGCTGAATCGCCAACACCGCTGGATTGAAGCGCTCCAGGTGACCCGGTTGCAGAATGCGCTTGCCCTTTTCAGACAGAGCAATCAGTTCGTCCGCCTCGGCCAGGGTTCCGGCCAGCGGCTTTTCAACCAGCAAATCGAGTCCCGCATCCAGCAGTGCCGAGGCCACAGCGTGATGGTGCACGGTAGGAACGGCGACAGTGGCTGCGTCCAGTTTCAAATCGCCAGCCAGCAGCTCGTCAACAGTTGCAAACACAGGGATCGCGTACTGAGCCGCGGCTTCGGCGGCGCGCGCAGCGTCCGGCTCGATGGCGGCAACCAGCGCAACCCCCAGGCCGGCGGTCTCCAGTTCGCGATAGACGCGGAGGTGGTTGCGGCCAAAGGCGCCGGCCCCGGCAATGGCGACACGCAGAATGGGCTCGCCGGCTATGCTGCTGCTCCCGGCTCCGGCCCATGGCCTTCGACAGCCTTCAGGCAGCGGCTATAGAGCTCAAGCAACTGGGTCACATGTTCATCCGGCTTGGGTGCGGCCGAGCCGCTGAATCCCGTGGAGGGCACGGTAGCGCGGCCCACCCCGGTCGTTCCTGCTACAAACTTAAGCAAATCGAGTGCGATGTCTTCATTGCGGCGAGCGCCAAGGCCCGCGTTGGTAAGAGCTTCCATTTGGAAAAGTCTCCAAGAGGGATGCTAGCAGATAGCGCACGGCCAATCCCTCCCCAATTGATCCGGCCCATGGTTACTGCAGCCCCATGCCCCATCCTTGCGCATTCTTCCTGGTTTTCCCGGCGCTGGGGTGGGAAGCAGTACGCCAGTGCGAGCCTCCCGCGAGCATCTTGCCGCACCGCAGGTGCCGGGCATCTACGCTGACCGCAGGCGGTGCTATCCTTCCTTCCATGCGCCCGCGACTCACTTCCCTTCTGTCTCTCCTTGCCCTGCTGCTCGCCGTTTTTCCCCTCCACGCGCGAGTCCTCCGCGTTGAGGTCGCCACGCGCACCGACGTCCTCGACGGCCAGTCCTTCGCCAACGCCGGACCCTACGAGCGCATCACTGGCCGTGTCTATTTTTCGCTCCCAGTCGCCAATCCCCACAACAAGCAAATCGTCGATCTGGCCAACGCCGTCAACCTCAAAGACGGCGAAGTCGAGTTCTCCTCTGAATTCATCGCCGTGCGCCCAAAAGACGCAAACAAAGGCAACGGCTCCATGATTCTTGAAGTGCCCAATCGCGGCCGCGGGCGCATGATCTCGCTCGTCGACGGCGGCGACTGGGACCTTGCCCACAACGCCGGCGACGCATGGCTGCTGCGCAACGGCTACACCATCGTTACCCTCGGCTGGCAATGGGACGCGACCGGCCCAGGCGCGCTCCGCTTCTTCGCGCCCATCGCAAAAGACCACGGCGACACCATCACCGGCCTCCTGCGCGGAGATCTCATGCCGTCGAAAGTTCTCCCTGAGATCCCCCTCGGCCACCTGATCCTCGGCAACATCGGCGGCAGCGAATACCCCGTCTCCGACCCAGCCGACCCGCGTAATGTCCTAACCGTCCGCGACTCCCGCAACGCCCCGCGCACGGTGATTCCCCGCGCCGAATGGCAGTTCGCGGACACCGTCGAGGGCAAGCTCGCCCCCAGCGATCGATTCATCCACCTCAACGGCGGCTTCCAACCCGGCAAAATCTACGAGTACGTCTACGTCGTCGCCGACCCCGTCGTCGCCGGCGGAGGCTTCGCCGCCATTCGCGACTTCGCCTCCTACGCCAAGCACGCGCCTGACGCCATCACCCCCGCCCAGCGCGTCTACGGCCAGGGCATCTCGCAAAACGGCCGCTTCCTCCGCGACTTCCTTTACCAGGGTTTCAACGCCGATGAAGAAGGCCGCATCGTGCTCGACGGCGTGCTCGCCCATGTTGCCGGAGCGGGCCGCGGCAGCTTCAACTATCGCTTCGCCCAGCCCTCGCGCGATTCCCAGCCCACCTCTTCCATCTTCTTTCCCACCGACATCTTCCCCTTCACCGACCAGCCTGAACGCGATCCCGTCACCGGTGAAACCGCCGGCCTGCTCGACAGTGCCACCGCCGAAAACGTCGTTCCCAAAATCTTTTTCTCCAACACGTCCTACGAATACTGGGGCCGCGCCGCAGCCCTCATCAGTATCACCGCCGACGGCAAGCACGACGCCGCAATCTCCGACCGCGTCCGCATCTATCACTTCACCGGCCTGCAGCATTTCTCAGGGGCCTTTCCTCCGGAAAAAGGCTCGGGCGACCTGCTCGGCCAGCAGCCCCAATCCCCGCTGCCCATCAAATATTTCTGGCGCGCCATGATCGCTAACATGGACGCGTGGGTGCGCACCAACACGCCTCCGCCACCCAGCGGCTATCCCAAAATCGCCGACGGAAACCTCGTCCCCCTCAGCGCCTACGCCTTACCCGCAATCCCCGGCCTCATTCGCCCGCATGAAGCCAATGAAGGCTTTCATCTCGACTTCGGCCCCAACTGGCGCAACGGTATCCTCACCATCCAGCCGCCCAAAGTCGGCAAGCCCTTCCCCGTCCTGGTGCCGCAAGTCGACGCCGACGGCAACGAGCGCGACGGCGTGCGCCTGCCAGAATACGCCGCCCCGCTCGCCACCTATGTGGGGTGGAATTTGCGTGACCCATCCATTGGCGCCCCCGATCAGCGCGTCAGCTTCGAAGCGTCCTGGCTGCCGCTTCCCAAAACCGCCGCCGACCGCATCCGGACCAACGACCCGCGCAAATCCATCGCCGAGCGCTACACCGACCGCGCCGACTACCTCGCCCGCTACACCCGTGCCCTCGACGACCTCGTAAAGCAGCGCTGGATCTTAGAAGAAGACCGCGCCGCCGTGCTCGTCCGCGGCAAAGAAGAGTGGGCGGAAGCAACAAAGTAGGGTCAATCCATACATGAGAAAATCACAGCCATGACGCATTGGCCCAAATCCCGATGGACGCACGCAGGGATCGCCTTCCTCGCTGCGACCATCCTCGCCGTAACTGTCTTCAGGCTCACGGAAGGCCACCAATTTGCCTATTACGCCAAGGCCTATCCTCATGATGGACTGGATGGATTCGGCGCATACATGGAAGCGCTCACTGCCGGCGCAGCAACGGAATTGCTCGGATTCATCGTGATCTTCTTTCTTCAGATCGCTTTTGTTTCGCCGACAAAACCTGAAGAATGAAGGAACTATGCCGCGCGGCCCCGTCTTTAGGC
>PMWR01000400.1 GCA_003166055.1 Acidobacteriaceae bacterium | reverse complement strand
AGCTTGACGCGCTTTTTGTGTCAAACGGAGTCGAAGGACCTGGGGTTGCACTTCAGAGCTCTTCCTAAAAGCCGTTAGCGACGAGACGCTACAGAATTCCGTTCAGATTCATCCTGAGCACCTTCGCCGGGTCCAGATAAGCCCCCTCCCACCGCACCGCCCAATGCAGATGAGGCCCGGTCACGCGCCCGGTAGCTCCGCTCAACCCCAGCAGCTCGCCGGTAGCCACGCGCTGGCCTTCATGTACTTGAATGCGGCTCAGATGCATCGACAGCGTAAACAGCCCCAGCCCGTGGTCGATAATCACGCAGTTGCCCTCGTAATAGAGCGGCCTCGCCAGCACCACCACCCCGCTATTGCTCGCGCGCACCGGAGTTCCCATCCTGGCGCGAAAATCCATCCCCTTGTGAATGCTGGCCAGCTTGCCGTTGAACATACGGCGGACGCCGAAGCTGTCAGTCGGCGCGGCCATCACCGGCGCGCGAAAGCTCGAGGGCCACAGCGGCTCCTTCGCGCTCGCTGCAAAGATCTTCTCCTTGAGTTTCACTTCGTCTTCAATCTGCTTCAGCGCCTCAGGCCCGGGCTCCACAAACTTGGGCTGCACGGTAATCGATTCGGTGCGGTAGGCGGCGGGATGGATTTCAACAGTGCGCGACAGATCGAGGACACTCCCCCCGTCAAGCCTCACGGTAATCTTCACCTGCGAAGGGCCCACCGTCGCCTCAACATCCGCGCCGGCCAGCGCAAACCATGTGCGCCCCTCGCGCCCGCGAAAGAAATGCAACGGCCGTCCAAGCCACTCACCGTCGATCTGCGCGTTCGTCGGCGCCTCCACGCGAATCAGCTCCGGAGAACCCGCTTCGACCAGCCGCGGAGTCAAAGTCACAGAGCTGGATTGTGCCGGCGCTTGTCCCCGCGCCAGCGCCAGCGCCAGAACCGCCGGCCAACACAACAAAAGCGTCCCTGGGAATCGCATCCCGGTTAGAATAGCGGACACATCAGCGGACACACCACTTCATCCCGATCGAAAACCGAATCATCCCCACCGGCTTTCCCCGTGATCGGAGGCCGGAACTGGGCTAGAATTCTCCTATGACTGACCGCATGTCTCTCCCCCTCGCCCAGGCCGACCCCGAAGTTGCCGCCGCTCTTGACCAGGAAACCCTCCGCCAGCACGAGGGGCTGGAGATGATCGCCAGCGAAAACTTCGTCTCTGAAGCGGTGCTTGAGGCTGCCGGCTCCATTTTTACCAACAAATACGCCGAGGGCTACCCAGGCCGGCGCTATTACGGCGGCTGCGAGTACGCCGATGTGGTTGAGAACCTCGCCCGCGATCGCGCCAAACAGATCTTCGCCGCCGAATACGCCAACGTGCAGCCCCACTCCGGCTCGCAGGCCAATGCCTCGGCCTATGCGGCTGTGCTCAAGGTCGGAGACACCATCCTTGGCCTCGACCTTGCGCACGGCGGCCACCTCACCCACGGCCACAAGATGAGCTTCAGCGGCAAACTCTACCGGCCCACCTTCTACCACGTGCGTCGCGATACCGAGTTGATCGACTACGACGAAATGGAAGCCGTCGCCGAGCGCGAAAAGCCCNNCGCATGCGCCAGATTGCCGACAAGGTGGGCGCAAAGTATATCTTCGACATGGCCCACATCGCCGGCCTGGTCGCGGGCGGCGTCCATCCTTCGCCCGTGCCCCACGCGCACATCACCACCACCACCACCCACAAAACGCTGCGTGGCCCGCGCGCGGGGTTGATCCTCTGCGGCAAGGATTTTCAGGTGGGCGAAAAGCCGGAGCAGACCATCGGCAAAGAGATCGACAAGGCCGTCTTTCCCGGCCAGCAGGGCGGTCCGCTCATGCACATTGTGGCGGCCAAGGCGGTCGCATTTGCGGAAGCGCTGCGGCCGGAGTTCAAAACCTATGCCGCGCAAATCGTCGCCAACGCCCAGGCGCTCGCCCTCAGCCTCCAGGAAGCCGGCTTCCGCATCATCTCCGGCGGCACCGATAACCACCTCATGCTGGTCGACACCTTTCAGAAGGGAATCCTCGGCTCCGAGGCGGAACTGGCTCTGGGCAAGGCCGGCATCACCGTCAACAAGAACTCCATCCCCTATGACACCAACCCTCCCCTCAAGCCGTCGGGCATTCGCGTAGGCACACCCGCGCTGACCACCCGCGGCATGAAAGAGCCGGAGATGCGTTTGATTGCGGCGTGGATCACCAGGGCTCTTGACCAGCGCAACGACGACGCGGCGCTCGATCGGATCCGCGCCGAAGTTGCCGAACTGGCCAACCACTTTCCGCTCTATGCCTGGCGCCGCTAGCCCGCCGCTGATCGCCAAAGATTATCTTCCCGCAACTTGATTCGAGACACAGGGTTGCATAGATTGTTAAAGGTGATGACCCACCAAGGGGAGAAACGCGGAGAAAGCTCCGATCCCCGAGGGCATCCGGAGGAAAGTATGAAAGTCACTCAGTTAGCATTTGCTACATTGCTCGTTCTTGCGGTCCCAGCATTCGCTCAGCATCATTCAGCTCCAGCTCCGCATCCGTCCATTCCAAAAAGCGGGCCGGCGCCGCACCCCGTAGCACCGCATGACCCCGCGACCAAGCCTATCTACAGCGATAAGGAAGGTCACCCCAACGTCCCGCATGTCGACAACGGAAAAACCTGGGTTGGCCACGACACCGGTCGTGACGACGCCAACTATCATTTGGACCACCCCTTTGCTCACGGCCGTTTCAACGGCGGCTTTGGCCGCGATCACGTATGGCATCTTGGCGGCGGCGGACCCAGCCGTTTCTGGTTCAATGGCTGGTACTGGAATGTAGCGGCCTTTGACATTGCCTTCTGCGATGGATGGCTGTGGGACTCCGACGACATCGTGATCTACGACGATCCCGACCACGAAGGCTGGTATCTCGCCTATAACGTGCGCCTCGGAACCTATGTGCACGTTGAGTACCTCGGAACCTAACTCCGGCCCAGGCGGGCTTGCATGTGAAGAAAAAGGGGGACAGGCTTTGCGGCCCGTCCCCTTTGTCTTCTATGCGAGATCAACGGACCCACCTGAATGCACAGCCAGGCGTGGCAGGCGATAAGATAACCCGTCCGTCCCGAGTGGCTGCCAGGGCATGCTGAATTGCGGCGAGTGTTCCTCATCAAACCAAATCCTCCGAGGCCCTGCAATGGATCTTCTTTCCGTCCGCCTCATCGCGCGCGCCTTCGTAATCCTATCTCTAAGCGTCCCCGCTGTTCTCATTTGCCTGTTGCTTCCGCCGGTGCATGCCGCGGTGGCTCAGGGCACACCCGCACCTGCGCCGATTGTGCTCACCGGCGCTGACCGGCGTCCTGCCATGTCGCTCAACGGCGAGTGGGGCGCCATCGTCGATCCATAATTCTCAGGCCTCTTCAGCTTTCATCGCGAAGAAAAGAAGAATGGATGGTTCCTCAATCAGAAAGCCAAGCCCGGCGATCCATTTCCCATCGAATATGACNNGTGATAACTTTGTGGTCGCCGCGGTCGATAACACGCGTCACGAAAATGGCGTTCCCACTCTGCAAACAGATTGGTGGAACTACGGCGGTCTTACGCGCGATGTCTCGCTCATCGAGCTTGGCTGCAACTTTGTGCGCCTTGCACATGATCCGCACCACGAAACCATGCTGCGTGCCGCCGATCGCATGGGGTTGCCGGTATGGTCCGAGAACCCCGTCTACTGGGCTCTCGAATTCGACAATCCCAAAGTCTTCCTGAAAGCCGAGCAGCAGTTAGACGAGGAGATAGGCGCCTCACGCAATCACGCCGCGATTATCCTTTGGTCCATGGCCAATGAGACACCCTCGACCGATGCCCGCACGCATTTCATTGAAGCTCTTGCCGCCCATGCCCGGGAGCTTGATCCAACCCGCCTGATTACCGCGGCGCTGCTGGTGTGCGCCGAGGGCCACACCAAGATCGTCGACGACCCTTTCGGCAAGGCATTGGATGTCATCGGCTTCAACGAGTACATCGGCTCGTATGAGCAGCATCCCGAGACAGCCGACATAACTGACTGGCGCGTCGACTATCAAAAGCCCCCGATCGTCAGCGAGTTTGGCGGCGATGCCAAAGCCGGACTGCACGGCGGCGAAAACGATCGCTGGACCGAGGAGTATCAAGCCAATATCTATCGCCATCAATTCGGAATGCTCAACCGGATTCCGCAACTCAGAGACATGAGTCCGTGGATTCTAATGGACTTTCGTTCGCCCAGCAGGCCGCTTACACGCATACAGGATGAGTTCAACCGCAAAGGACTTATCTCCGATCAGGGTTAGAAAAAGCAGGCCTTCATTTTTCTCAAGAAAGCATAGGATGACAGGGGCGGTTGGCAAACCGGAATGAAGAACAACGGCCTCTCTTGTGCGCAGCCTCGAGGTAGTCTGCCAACTGTGCAAAAACCGGCATTCTGAGTTATTCTTGACTTATGTCTGTTGATTCTATTCTTTCTCAAATTGATGCCGAAATCGCAAGACTGACCCAGGTACGCTCCCTGCTGGCCAGCACAACCAACATTGAAATCAAGGTGACCGGGCGTAAAACCAAGCTGGCGCCCGCTACGGCCAAGACCAGAAAAAAGCATGTGTTGAGCCCCGAAGCGCGCAAGCGGATTGCAGATGCGCAACGCAAGCGCTGGGCCGCACAGAAGGCCAAGAGCAAGAAGGAAGCGTAATCGGCGGCCTGTTCTCTGGTCACACGGCAGACGTCAAGAAAATCTCCATCGGCGCCAGGCAAAGGACGGCCCATCTCTCCAGGCTTAAGAGTTTTCCGCCTTTGCGGTTGGTGGTCCACGACGATCGCCAACGGCCACGCTGAAGGTCTATCGGGACTACTTACTCTGAATAACCACTTTGTATTTGGCTGTTTATAGGTAACTGCGGATATAGCGAAACCAGAGTTACAGTATCCCGAAGCCATATCACTCAAGTCGACGCGACCTGCTAGGGAGCGGCAACCCTGCACAAAACTCAACAGGGCACCCCAACTCTGGTTTCGCTCTGAAAGCGCAGCAAACTCCGCATTTGCAAATTGAGTTATATCGGGAGTTTCGCCCAGCTGCGAAACTAACTCCGATCTCGCTTTCCGCAAGAACTCTCGACGCTTGAAACTCCGCCAACCCCAGAGCCTCTAGCTCAGGCCGCTCATCACCAGCATGCGGGGTTCGGTCATCTCTTCGATGGCGGAGCGTATTCCTTCGCGGCCCAGCCCGGAGTCTTTCACACCGCCGTAGGGCATGGAATCCAGCCGCCAGTTAGGGGTATCGCCGACGATCAGCGCGCCCACTTCGAGCTCTCGGTACGCAGTCAGAATCCGCCCTGCATCGCGCGTCAGCAGCCCAGCTTGCAGCCCATAGCGGGAGTGGTTCACCGAGGCCAGCGCTTCCTCGAAATCCTCATAAGGCTCTACCACGACCACCGGCCCAAAGACCTCTTCGTCGCGCACCTTCATCCCCGGCTTGGTTCCGGTAAGGATGGCGGGGGTGACCATGGAGCCGCGGCGTTCTCCGCCGGCCACTAGCTTTGCGCCGCCCTCCACTGCTTCCTTCACCCAGGCCTCTACGCGCTCCGCATCGCTGAGCCGAATCAGCGGACCCACCTCAGTGGCCTCATCCGACGGGCTTCCGGTAACCAGTTTCGCGGTGTATTCGACCAGCTTCCACAGGAATGTCTGAAAGATGTTTCGCTGCACAAAAACGCGCTGGGCGCTGATGCAGGACTGGCCGGCGAACCCAAAAGCCGCATGTGCCGTGCGCGCGGCCGCGTCATCCAGATCGAGCCAGTCGTTGTGGACAATCAGAGCGGCATTACCTCCCAGTTCGAGCAGAACGCGCTTGCGGCCGGAGTGCGCTTTCAGTTCCCATCCAACTTTGGACGACCCGGTAAAGCTCACCAGCTTGACGCGGTCTTCTTTTTCAGCCAGCCACGCGGTGTCCGCGTTGCTCAGCGGCAATATGGCCAGCGCTTCCGGGATCCATCCCGCCTTGAGAATTACCTCGCCCAAAGCCAAAGCGGTAAAAGGCGTCTGCGGCGCCGGCTTCAAAATCACGGGACAGCCGGCGGCAAGCGCGGGCGCCACCTTGTGCGCTACCAGGTTCAGCGGAAAATTGAATGGCGTGATGGCCAGGATCGGCCCCACCGGAAAGCGCTGCACCAGCCCCCAGCGGCCTTCGTTGCCCTCGGTCAGGTCCAGCGGAAGGCTCTCGCCGCCCAGCCGCGCCGCTTCCTCGGCTGCGGTCTTGAACGTGAGCACGGCGCGGTCGACTTCAGTGCGGGCCAGGCGAATCGGCTTGCCGGCCTCGGCAACAATGAGCTGCGCGAACCGTTCCTTCTGTTCGATCAATGAGGCGGCCACGTCCTCCAGAATCTCGCGGCGCTTCCAGCGCGGAAGCGCGCGCGCGCGTCGCAGGCTGGCCACCGCGTGGCTCACCGCCTGGCGTGCGTCGGCGCGGGTGGCGATGGTCACGCGGCCCACAAGCCCCTGGTCCCACGGCGAGCGCACTTCAAACGAATCGCCGTCGATCCACTCCTTGCCGCACAGCAAAAATCCCGTTTGCGTTCCTGGCCGCATCTTCATGGCTTTTGGTGCTCCTGTTTCTTCCCTGTTCTAAATGGTACTAGGGCGCGGTCAGCGAGGCGCGTCTTCTCTCATTGTTCAGGTGAAGTCTGCCGGCATCCAGTCCCAGCACGGTACACTGTTCGCCTATGATCCATGACGGCAAGAGCCGCAAACTTCCCTTCGATCCCGCTGAAGCCGTTGCCCATTTAAGAGCCGGCGACCCCAAGCTAGCCGCACTCATCGATTGCGTGGGCGCGTTCACTTTGCGGCTCGATCCCGCGCCTTCCCCATTTGAATCGCTACTCGAATCCATCCTCTATCAGCAGCTCCACGGCAAGGCCGCGGCCACCATTCATCGCCGCGTCCGCGAACACTTTCGCGGCGACCCATCTCCCCAACTCCTTCTTGATACGCCAGATGAACTGCTGCGCGCCTGCGGTGTTTCCGGCAACAAAATCAAGGCGTTCAAAGACCTCGCCGTCAAAACCCTTGACGGCACTGTGCCCACCCACGCGGCCATCAAGAAAATGTCCGACGCTGAAATCATCGAACGGCTCACCGCCGTGCGCGGCATCGGCCCATGGACGGTCGAGATGCTCTTGATCTTCCGCATGGGACGCCCCGACGTGTTGCCGGTAACCGACTATGGGGTGCGCAAAGGATTCGCGCTCACTTTTCAACGGCTTCCGAAATCGCGCGCTCTTGAAGCCGCGGATCTGCCCAAACCCGAGGTACTTCTCAAAAGGGGAAAAAAGTGGGCGCCGTTCCGTTCCGTCGCCAGTTGGTACCTGTGGCGCGCCTGCGACCTGGCCCGCAACACACCGCCAGCCGGACGGTCGAGCCTACAATAGTGAAACGCAGCCGCTTTGCCGGCATGCATGGGAAAATTGATGGCGCCGAGCAAACGTTTCATTTGCATTCATGGACATTTTTACCAGCCGCCCCGGGAAAACCCCTGGCTGGAGACGGTCGAGACGCAGGATTCCGCAGCCCCCTATCACGACTGGAATGAGCGCATCTGCGCCGAGTGCTACGCCCCCAATGGCGCGGCGCGTATTCAAAACAATTGCAACCAGATCACGCGTATCGTAAACAACTACGCGCGCATGAGCTTCAATTTCGGCCCCACGCTGCTCAGTTGGCTCAAGGAGAATGCGCAGCGCACCTACCGCATGATTCTCGATGGCGAGCGCCGCAGCCGAAAAAGCTATGGCGGCCACAGCTCGGCCATGGCGCAGGTCTACAACCACATCATCATGCCGCTCGCCAACACCCGCGACCGCGTCACGCAGATCCGCTGGGGCATTGCCGACTATCGGCGCCACTACGGCGCGCCGCCCGAAGGAATGTGGCTCGCCGAGACCGCGGCGGATTCGGAGTCGCTCGAGCTGATGGCGCGGCATGGCGTGAAATTCACCTTGCTCTCGCCGTCCCAGTGTGCGCGCGTGCGGCCGCTGCGCGACGGAGAACCCCAGGAAGATGCGGCTTGGACAGATACACCCGGCTCCTCCGTAGAGACGACGCATCCTTATCGGGTGCGGTTCCAATCCGGCCTTTCGATTGCTGTCTTTTTCTACAACGGGGCGGCATCGCGCGCCATCGCATTCGAGGGCCTGCTCGACTCGGGCGAGAATTTTGCCGCGCGATTGAAAGCCGGCTTCAGTGACAACCCACAGGCGCAGCTTGTCCATGTGGCCACCGATGGCGAGTCGTACGGCCATCACCACAAGCATGGCGAAATGGCGCTGGCCTACGCGCTACGCATGCTCGAGCGCGACCGCGCCGTCAAGCTCACCAACTACGGGAAATTTCTCGATCAGTTTCCGCCGGAGTACGAAGCGCAAATTGTCGAGGACAGTTCGTGGAGCTGCGCGCACGGCGTGGAGCGCTGGCGATCGAACTGCGGATGCAACGGCGGCCGCCCCTTCAATCAGCTTTGGCGCGCCCCGCTGCGTCAGGCCCTCGATGAGCTCCGCGACAGCATCGCTTCCCTCACGGAACAGGAGGGCAAAACGCTATTCAAGGATGTGTGGGCCGCGCGCAATGCCTACATTGACGTCCTGCTCGACCGCGGCGCAGACCGGGTGGATCGGTTCTTTCTGTCCCATGCAACACATCCGCTGTCGGAAGACGAGCGGGTCCGCGCTCTCGAGCTGATGGAAATGCAGCGTCACGCGCAGTTGATGTACACCAGTTGCGGATGGTTCTTCGACGACATTGGCGGCATCGAAACGGTGCAGATCATTGCTTATGCCGCGCGCGTTCTGCAACTTGCAAAGCAGGTATTTGGCCAACCGGCCGACGCGCTCGAGCCCGCTTTTCTTCGGCGCATGGCCGAAGCCAAATCAAATGAAGCTCGCTTTGGCGACGGCGCGCAAATCTATAAACGATGCGTCGACACCATGGAGCTGGGCCTCGAACAGGTGGCCGCGCACTACGCCATCAGCTCGGTATTCTCGTCCTTTGCCGATCAGACCGATCTCTTTTGCTATCGCGTGCGGCGCATCTCCTACGCAATTCACACCTCGGGCCGCGGACGCCTCGCGATCGGCCGGGCCCACATCGTCAGCACCATCACAGGCCATCAACAAAGCTTTTCATTCGCGGTGTTGCACTTTGGCGATCAGAACATTACCGCAGCCGTAAAGCCCTACACCGACGCGGACGCAGCAGCCTTCGATGCCTTTGCCGCGCAGGCCGAGGAGCACGTGCAGCGCGCGCGCTTCCCTGAGGTCATTCGCCTGCTCGACCGCGAATACGGCCATGTGGACTACTCGCTCACCTCGCTCTTCACTGATGAGCAGCGGCGCATCGTCGAGCTGATTCTGAACTCGACCCTGTGGGATATTGAGAACTCGCTGACCACCATCTACGAGGACCACGCCAGCCTGCTGCACTACCTGTCGCAGGCCGGTCTGCCCAAGCCTCCCGCGCTCACCCTGGCCGCGGGCTTCGCCATCAATGCGGGACTTCGCCGCGCCCTCGAAACCGATCCCATCGACATTGCGCAGATGCGTTCGTTCCTCACCCTCGCCAAGGCCGACCAGGTGCCGCTCGAAACCGCCACGCTCAGCTATATCGCCGACCAGCGCATGAAGCGAGCCATGGTCGAGCTGCAATTGTCAGCCGGCTCGCTGGAGATGCTGGACCGCGCACTCACCCTCGCCCGCAACCTCGTCGAACTGCCCATCGAGCTCAACCTGTGGCAGGCCCAGAACATCTGGTATGAGATTCTGCGCTCCTCGAGCATGGGACTGACCGCGCAGGGCAAAGACGATCACCCCAGGTGGGATAAGAGCTTCAATGACCTCGCCACCTGTCTCTCCATCGACTTCGCCAGCATCACCGCCGACGATGCCATCGAAACAGCACCGGTAGATTGAAGAGCAGTTTTTCAGTGATCGGTGATCGGTAGGCTGCCGTCGACAGGGCCTCGTGGCACCGCATTTTGTCGACGTACCAGTGAATCAAATCGTCGCGAGCCGCTGCCGCCACAAGGTATGCTTGTCACGATGCTTCCTCGTTCCCTCGGAATCCTGATCTTTTGCGGAGCTTTGCTCAGCGCTGTCCCTTCCGCGGCGTTGCCTTCCAGTGCATTGGTGGCCCCGGCCGCCAGCCACGATGCGGATGCTCCATTCCTTGCAAAAAGTCTGGGCCGGCCCTATGTCCCTGTAGACGGAGCGTGGGCCTTCCGTCCGGGTGACGATCCGGTCTACGCATCGCCCAATCTGGATGACTCCCATTGGGCGCGCATCCAGGTCGGCCGCTCCTGGGAAGGCCAGGGCTTCCGAAACTTGACCGGTTATGCCTGGTACCGGCGGCGCATCACCATCGTGCCCTCTGAGGAGAATGCGGAAGGTCAGCTCGCGGTTGCGCTGCCCGGTATTCAAGACGCTGCCGAGGTCTATTGGAACGGCCGCCTCGTCGGCAGCTACGGCAAGCTTCCGCCAGACCCTGTCTGGTACGACCAGGCCAACGGCGGAGTCACCGAGATCAGCCCTCATTTACCCGCCTTCGTCCCGCTGGGACAGCCGCAATCCGGCTTACTCGCTATCCGGATCTGGAAGGCCCCCTACATTTTCTTTAGCCTCCCTGACGAAGGAGGTTTAATCGAAACACCCCTGCTGGGAAGCACTCAGGCATTGGCCGATCGCGACCAGGCAGCCTGGTACGGCTGGCTCCGCGCCAATCTCTGGCAGCTCGGCCTCGCACTTCTGTGCAGCGTGGTTTCTCTCCTCGCGTTGCTCGCCTGGCTGCGTCAACGCCGTCAGACGATGCTCTTGTGGCTGGCGCTTTATATGATGCATCCGCTGCCGATGCTAATTTTCTCCGGTGCTCCGGGCTTCCTCAGATTCCGCTGGAACTACGGCCTGATTGCCCCAGTCGTCTGCATTGAAGACGTCTCACTCTGGTTCCTGCTTCTCAATCTCCTCGGGCTGCGTGACAATCGGCGGCTCATCCGCTGGACCTGGTGGATGGTCGCTGTCGCGATCATCGGGAACTTCGGCGACGGCGCGTTACAACTCTTCAACTGGACCACATGGCCCGGTCACCTCTTCCTCGGGCTCGATGTCGGCTTCACCATTCCCTCATTGCTGATCGAGATCTGGGCCGTCATCCTGGTCATCTTCGCTTTTCGCCGCCGGCTCGACGCGGAGCGTTGGCTTCTCGCCATTGTCGCCATGCTCGCCGACATCTTTCAGGCATTTGGCAATTGGTTCGATTCAGGCATGCGCTGGATCCACTGGAGTTTCTGGGCGCCGCTCCAAAAACCGCTCTTCTCCATTGCCGGCAACCAGTTCGACATCCAATCCGTGCTCAACACGCTTTTGCTCGTCGCCATTACCTTCGCCGCCTGGCGCTTTCAGACCGAGCAGACTCAGTGGCAAAGCCGGCGCGACGAGGAGTTCCGCAACGCGCAGCAGGTTCAGGAGGTTCTCATTCCCCGGGAACTGCCGCGCTTGCCCGGCTTCTTAATCGAGGCCATTTACAAACCGGCCGGCGAAGTGGGTGGGGACTTCTACCAGATTGTCGGGACGCCGCAGGGCGGAGTGCTGGTGGTGATTGGGGACGTCAGCGGCAAGGGAATGCCCGCCGCCATGACTGTCTCTCTTCTCGTTGGCACCGTGCGCACGCTCGCCCACTACACCCAGAGCCCCGGCGAGATTCTCAGCGCCATGAATCAGCGCATGCTGGGCCGCAGCCAAGGCGGATTCACCACCTGCCTTTGTCTGCGCGCCGACGCCGACGGCAAGCTCATTGTAGCCAACGCAGGCCACATCGCGCCCTATCTCAATGGAGCCGAGCTCGCGGTCGAGAGCAGCCTGCCACTCGGACTGGTCGCAGCTGCATCGTACCCTGAAGCGATCTTCATCTTCCCGCCCAACACACAACTCACCCTCGTCACCGACGGTGTTGTCGAAGCGCGCGGCAATTCCGGCGAACTCCTCGGCTTTGATCGCGTCGCTGCGATGAGCTGTGATTCCGCCGGCCAAATCGCTAAAACAGCGGAGCTGTTCGGACAGGACGACGATATTACCGTGCTCACAGTGGAGCGTCGCGCTGTGGTCGCTCCCTGAAGAGTCTTCAGCGCCATGCCGCGTGCCCTCACATGCCCGCTTCTTTACAGGGTCGCAATCCGTTCAAGAATATCCGCGAGAATCTCCGGTTCAGAGAAGAAAGGCGAATGATCCGTGTCGATCGAAAATGTCTCCCGGCAGGGCGATTGCTTTTGCATCTCCTGCTGCAGACTCAGCGTAATGGCACGGTCGAGCGTGCATTCGATGTAATATCGCGGAATCTGTCCCCAGCGCTCAGCCGTCGTTTGCACCGGCGTCCGAAAAGGCTCGGTGGACTGGTCCACGAGGCGCGACCGTGCATAAGCTATATCCTCTTCCGAACAGTCCGCATAAAGCGCCTCGCGGATATATTGCGGATTGAGTCCGATCACTCCCTCCTCCACGGGAAAAGTCGTGGATGGGTTGACCATGCTCTCCTTATCCTGCGATGCCCACGTCGTCAGAGAGTCCCCGTTGCGCGGCAGGAATGCGCACATATACACCAGAGCTTTGACCTTCTCAGCGCAGTCCTCGGCGGCCTGGGTTATGGCGACGCCCGCCATGCTGTGGCCGAGCAAAATCACCGGTTCTGATTGAGCCGCAGCGATTTCGCAAATGCGGTCGGCATAGTCTTTAAGCGTGACAGACGCCGTGGGCGTTTCATCGTCTCCGTGGCCAGGCAAATCCGGAGCCAGAACCGTGTGGCCTGCGGCCTCGAGCAGCGGCACAACACTGCGCCAGCACCAACCACCGTGCCAGGCGCCATGAATAAGCAGATAGGTAGACATGGACGAGAATTCTACTGGAAGGCGAATGCTCATGCAATGCGACCCTAGCTGCGCCAGTGAAGATCGACCGGCCCATCCATGGGATGTTTGGCCGTGGCTCCTGTCGGAGCCGTCTCCAGCCGCGCCTGTTTCAGCGCGAAGTACCACTTGGCCGGCTTGTCCGCGTCGTCAATCAGCATCAGGCTCGGATTGTGCCGCAAACCTTCGGCCTGCTGAATCATCGTCACCTGATCTTGCCGCACAAACTTCGCCCCAAAGAACTTCGCAATCGGCGTGACAAACGGCACGTGATAAAAGACATTCCAAGCCGCGATCACGTCGATGCGGCAGGTGGATGAAGTCACCGGCGTCACTGTCGTCAGGCTTGAAAACCACTTCTCTCCGCAGCGGATCACTTCCGTCCGCCGGTTGGGCAACATGAAGTCAATCGTTGTTTCAATTGGCTGCCCGTACACGCCCAGCAGCTTGTAAGGCGCGGAGTTGCCGCTGGGCGCATGCGCGCTCATGCGAAAGCCCTCTGGGATGGGCTCAAACCGCTTGGTCTTTTCGCGAATGCTCGCCCGCGATCGCCACCACCAGGCCTGGTGCACAAACGGCCCATGCGCCGGATCCATCAACCCGATGATCCCGTGATCCACGTTGCAGGGCAGGTCGGCGGTGAGGAACGCAGTGCGGTAGCGCGGCCCAAACTTCCTGAGCTCTGGAACTGGCCTTAGCTGCGCACCATCGGTTTTCCTCCCCGTTCCCGCCGATGGAATGTAAACCCACGCATACCCGTCCCGTTCCTCGCATGGAAATGCGGTTGCAAAAATCCGCGTCGCGTCCAGATGATCGTGACTGCTCAACGATGGGATCAGCGCGCACTGCCCGCTGCACGGCTCAAACTCCCAGCCGTGGTACCGGCAAGTGACATGCTCGCCGTCAAACCACCCGTAGCTCAGCGGAATTCCCCGATGCGGGCAACTGTCGCGCATGGCAAACACGCGCCCGTCGCTGCGCCGCCCCAGCACCAGCGGAATATCCAGCAGCATCGCCGTGGCCAGCTTACCCGCGCGCAGCGTATCTGTCCGCACCGCCGGGTACCAGTCGTCGTAGATGAGCGTGGCCGTCGGCCCCTGAATCGATACGCCGGACTCTGTAGTCGTT
This sequence comes from Acidobacteriaceae bacterium, assembly GCA_003166055.1. The sequence continues at coordinate 1,741 of PMWR01000400.1, read as the reverse complement.
ACAAATGGCATTTGGCACTCACAATAGCATTGTCGCTCGCAGGCGTGCCAGCGCACTCATAAATGATCCATTCGCGTTAGCCGAATCTTGTTTCCAAAGCCCTGATGGCTCGATAGACTTGAGCAATTGCCTTTCAGAAAGAGGTCGCCGATGCCGAAATTCGTGATTGAACGCCAGGTTCCGGGAGTCGGTTCGATGTCGCCGGAACAATTGCGGGCTGTCTCTGAAACGTCCTGTAGCGTATTGCGGAACCTGGGACCGCAGATTCAGTGGCTGCACAGCTACGTCACTGACGACACCATCTTCTGTGTCTACATCGCCCCGAATGAAGACGTGGTGCGCGAGCACGCGCGGCTGGGTGGATTTCCCGCCAATCGTGTCCTCCAGGTGAGGACGGTCATCGATCCAACCACCGCCGAAACCCCGGCAGGCTAGCGCATGCATTCCAGCGCTTGTTTGTTCACTCGCCGGATTTGAGCAGCTTGCCGCCCTTGAGCAGAAACCGCTCCCCGCGCCACACAATGGTGTTTCCCGCGAACCCGGCAATCCACACACCCATTGCCACCACATCGCGCAGCGGCAGCAGCCACAGACTGGGAAGCACCTGGTGGTCGCCCAGCACCTCCGCGCCCACCGTCATGGCCAATGCCAGCCGTAAAAAGAAGCTGAGCCCCAGCAGCCACAGGCTTACTGGACTCATCCCGCTGGCCAGCACATTCAGAAGCGCCCACGCCAACCCGTGCGTAAACAGCAGGCCCGCATAGCCTCCAGGCCGAGCGTCTCGAACGGTGCGCGCCCAGCGCAACTGGTGATCAATAAACCCGCGCCAGCCATAAGCGGGTATCGCCGTCTCAACCACCTCGGCGCTCAGCACCACGCGAAAGCCGGCCCGGTCCACGCGCGCGCCCAGCTCATAATCGTCAGCCAGATAATCAACCAGAGTTGCGAGGCCGCCAATCTTGTCGAGGGCTTCGCGGCTGACGGCCAGTGTTGATCCCAGCCCGTAATGCAATCCGCCCTCAAGCATCTTTGAGAGCAGTACTCCGGCCTGAAAGTCCGTAGCGATGCCCAGCGATTCAAGCCGCGAAGCAAGAGTCCCGTGCGCCCGGCCGCGATAAAGAGCGGTCACCAGCCCCACCTGCGGCTCAGCAAAGTGCGCCATCACCCGCTCCAGATAGTGCGGCCCGACGGTGATGTCCGAGTCGTTGATCAGCAGGTAGTCGTAGCGCGCATGGGCCGCAAGCTGGGTAAGCGTGCTGACCTTGCCGTTGGTGCCCAGCCGCGCAGGGCACAGAATCAGTTCTATCGCGCGCTCGGGGAACTCAAGCTTCAGTTGTTCCACGGCCGCGACCGCCGGATCGTCGAGAGACGATACGCCAAAGAGCAGCTCATAGTCTCCCGCATAGTCCTGCCGGCAGTGGCTGCGGAAGGNNGGCGCAAAAGGCTGCAACGGCGCCCGCCGTGATGCAACAAAGACGCGTGCGGCAACAATCGCGGCGAGGAAGTAGCCCATGCCGGCCAAAGCCAGCACCGTGGTAAGAACTTCCACGGATTGAGCGGCAGCATGCGGCATCACAGCAGTAAGTCTAAACGACAGTTATCAGTTTTAAGTTGTCAGTTGTCAGTTGCGGGTTGCCAACTCGGAACACTTCGACAACCCCAACGACGAACAAGCAAACTAAGTGTTGACAACTAAATCGAGTCCCGCAACCATTTCGCCTGACAACTGACAACTGACAAC
>PMWR01000228.1:9001-11398 GCA_003166055.1 Acidobacteriaceae bacterium | reverse complement strand
GCCTATGAGATGCAGCAGAAAATCCCTGAGGCGTTGGAGGCCTATCGCGCCGCCGCCATAGCCGACCCCTCCAATCCGGATCGAACGCTGGACTACACGCGCCTGCTGATGGACATGGACCGGTATGACGAAGCCATCGAGTTCCTCCAGACCAATATGGCGGAGACCGCCGCGACCTCTCCACTAAAACTGCGCCTGGGTGCGGTGGAGATGATCAAGGGCAACTATTCTGCCGCGCGCGATGCCTTCCAGGCTGTTCTCGCCACCAATCCCGACCTCGATGCGGCATATGTGGGTCTGGCCCAGACCTATGCTCGCGAAGGCAACGACGTTGAAGCGATTCACATCCTTGAGGCGGCGCGTGCGAAGCTCCCCGGCCATTACCTGCTCGAGTATTACTTTGGCATGTTAGCCAGCCGTCTTGGACGCGAGCGTGAAGCTGTGGAAGCGCTCGAGAGTGCCGCGCAACTTGAGCCAAAATCCCTCAACCCGTTCTTTGAGTTGGGCAAAATCTATGCGTCGCGGCAGGATTGGTCACGAGCGCGCCAGGCCCTCGAGCACGTCATCCAGTTGAATCCCCAATTCCAGCCTGCTCACTATCAGTTGAGCCGCATTTACGCGCGTCTCGGCCTTAACTCTCAAGCCGCGCAAGAGGAGCAGTTGACTCGCAGACTGCTCGATGAGCAACGTGATACCGCACTTCGAAGACAGCGGGATCGCGGCGCAAGCTTCCAGCCCCAGCCCCCCGGAACGCAGTGAAGTCCCAGCCTCGCAGCGAAAGGTGCAGGTTGCTCATCAAGATCGGTAAACCATGCCGACTTTTCCCGGTGCCGACCCTGTCGAGTTGCTGCAATTCTGGAACCGCTCCAGGCAAATCCTCTTGCGCAAGAACTCCAAGGTGCGGTGCACACGACGCCCTGTCCCGATTTGAAACCATCGAACCGGCTTCGTTAGAGGCCGGTTCGAATGGCGGATCGATAAGAGGTTGGTCCGACCGATCCGCTCATTTCACGGTGATCGTAAACGTCTCCGTGCTCTTGCATCCACCGGCATTGGTGTAAGTGGCCAAATACGAGTCGGTGCCTACGGTCAGCGGAATGCTGTTGATTTGACGCGAGGTGGATGCGTACCCGCTGGGACCGCTCCAGTTCCATGCCCCGCCGCTGCTCGGCTGCGGGCCGAGATCCACAACCGTGGATGGCGAGCTCACGGTTACGGTGGACTCTTCGCTCCAGGCTCCGTTCACATAAATGTAGGGAACGATCGTTGTCGGCGTGCAGCTAATCGTCAAGGCAACCGTCGTGCTGGCGGTCAGACTGCCGGAAGTTCCGTTGATCGTCACTGTTGCGGTTCCGGTGGCGGCCGTACTGCTCGCGGTCAGCGTCAGTACGCTGGTTCCGGTGGCGGGGTTGGTGCCGAACGCGGCAGTTACACCGCTGGGCAGGCCCGACGCAGCCAGCGTTACACCGCCGGTGAATCCGTTCTTGCCGGAGACCGTAATGGTAGTCTTCCCGGAAGCCCCCTGAACGACCGTCAAAGAAGCGGGTGAAGCGCTCAAAGTGAAGCTTGGCGCTGGATTGACGGTCAAGGTTACTTTTGCCGTCGCGGTTGCGTAGTCTGCCGTGTTGGTTGGCGTGAACGTCACGTTCAGTGTCTGCTGTCCGGCGCTCAACACCGTCCCGGCGACCGGTGAGTAGGCGAATGCTCCGGCCACCGTCGAAGCGGCGTTCAGCTGGGTTGCACTCAGCGCGGTGCCATATGCGATTGCTTTAGGCGCACCCCAAGTGATTGCCGGCGTTGCCTTGGTCACTGTCAGGGTAACGCTTGCAGTCGCAGTTGTGTAATCTGTCGTGTTGGTCGGCGTAAATGTCACGCTCAGCGTTTGCTGTCCAACGCCTGGCACCGTCCCGCTTGCCGGCGAGTATGCAAAGGTTCCCGCCACAGTCGAAGTAGCATTCAGTTGCGTTGCACTCAGCGCCGTGCCGTATGGGATGGCCGCCGGTGTCGCCCAGGTGATCGTCGGCGTCGCCTTGTTCACTGTCAGCGTGACGCTTGCCGTGGCTTTCGATGAAGTGTAGTTTGCGGGATTGGTTGGAGTGAAAGTAACCGTCAGCGTATTCTTGCCAACCGCCAGTACCGTCCCGGCAGCCGGCGAATAAGCGAAGGTTCCGGACGCTGTGGAGGTGGCGTCCAACTGTGCCCCGCTCAGGGCCGTTCCGTAGGGGATTGCCGCCGGCGTGGGCCAGCTTAGGGTTAGCGCAGCCTTGTTCACGGTCAACTCGACAGTTGCAGTCGCCTTCCCATAATCCGTCGAATCTGTCGGGGCGAAGCTAACCGTCAGTGTTTGCGCACCCGCATTCAGGACCGTTCCGGTCGCAGGTGAATAATTGAAGGTTC
>PMWR01000228.1:0-8877 GCA_003166055.1 Acidobacteriaceae bacterium | reverse complement strand
AGTTACGCTGGCCGTTGCAACGGTGTAGTCCGCAGTGTCGGTTGGTGTGAAGGTTGTCGTCAGCGTTTGCTGTCCAGCTCCCAGCATCGTTCCTGCCGCCGGTGAATAATTGAAGGTTCCCGCCACCGTTGAAGTGGCGTTCAGTTGCGTTGCGCTGAGCGCCGTGCCATAGGTGATTGCCGCAGGCGGGCCCCAATTGACCGTCGGCGTCGCTTGGTTTACCGTGAGTGTCACACTGGCCGTTGCCGTGTAGTCCGTGGTATCGGTCGGTGTGAACGTCACGTTCAGCGTTTGCTGGCCGGCTCCCAGTACCGTCCCTGCGCCAGGTGAGTAGGTGAAGGTTCCGGCAATTGTTGAAGTGGCGTTCAGTTGTGTTGCGCTTAACGGTGTGCCATAGGTGATTGCCGCAGGCGGGCCCCAAGTGATTATCGGCGTTACTTGAGTGCCTGTGCCGCTGAGTGCGATGGTCTGTGAAGTGGGCGCGGCAGCGTTCAGATTGTTGTCCGTGAGGACCAGTGAACCGCTTAGAGAACCAGCCGCTGTGGGCACAAAGCTGATGGGTAACTGGCAAAATGCACCTGGCGCCAGCGTTCCCGCCGCTGAAGAGCCGCTGCTGATCAGCGGGCAAGCAGATGCTGCACCGGTGTTGAGCGTGAAGTTTGCCGTAATGCTCGGATTGTTGCCGCTCGATGGAATTGGGAAGCTCAACGCGGCATTGCCAACGTTCTCCACCGTTACCGTCTTCGGGCTGTCTGTGCTGGTGGCGCCGACAGCGGTGCTGGCGAAGGTCAGGCTCGGCGGGTCGGCGAAATCCAGCTCCAACGCACGATTGTTCTGCGTATCGGCGACATAGACGTTGAAGCCGCTGTCCACAGCTATCCCATAAGGCGCATTGACCCCGCTCGTCAGCGTCACGATGGATGGGGACTCAGGGATGACCCCATTGACGGCCAGGATCTTCTTCACAGTATTGTTGCCAAAATCGGACAGGTAGACGTTCCCGGTTCCGTCCACAGCAACCCCTGCGGGATAGTAGAATTTGTTGCTAAGTGTGTCGATGGTGGGGGAGGCAGGAATGCTGCCATTGACGGCCACGATCTCTTTTACCGCGCTGTTATAGGTGTCGCCGATGTAGACGTTCCCGTTGCCGTCGACCGCAATCCCAATGGGAAAGTTAAAGCCGCCTCCCAAAGTGAGTGTTGTCGGAGATGCCGGAATACTGCCATCGACCGCGAGCATCTCTTCAACTGTGTTGCTGTAGGGTTCGGTGACATAGACGTTGCCATTGCCGTCAACTGCAATTCCCCAGGGATAGCTAAAGCCGCTTCCTAAAGTGCGTATCGTCGGGGATGCCGGAATGCTGCCATTGACTGCGAGTATCTCCTTGACGGCGTTGTTCCCGTAGTCGGTCACATAGACGTTCCCGGCGCCATCCACCGCGACGCCGCGTGGAAAGCTGAAGCCGCTGCCCAAGATGTTAATAGTGGGCGAAGCGTGGATTCTGCCATTCACTGCCAGTATCTCCTTAACTTCGCCGTTGCTCTCGTCAGCGACATAGATATCTCCGCTTCCGTCCACTGCGACGCCCATCGGGTTGTAGTAACCGCCGCCCAAGGCGCTTTGGGAAGCGGGCAGGAAGTTTACCTGCGGCCCCCCGCCTGTGCCCTTAAGATAGCCGGTGGCGATCACGTTTCCGCTGGCGTCATTGAGCACCAACGCACCATAGCGGGTCCCCGCGTATGAAGGGGTGAAGGTTACGTTGACCGTGCAGGTTTGGGCGGCGGCATAGGCAGTGTTCGCCGCGCAGGTACCGGTCCCGGCGTTGGCAAAGTCCAAACCGGTTGCACCTTGCGTAAGCACAGCCGTCGAACCCAGCGTGACTGCGTTGCCGAAGGCGTAGGTCAACGTTTGTACCGGGCTTGTGGTTCCGATGTTTACGGATCCGAAGTTTGCGTTCGATTGCGCGAAGCCCGGCGGCGTATTGATTGTCAGAACAAGAGAGGTGGTTGCGGTCAGTGTGCCAGAGGTGCCGCTTATGGTCACCGTCGCAGTTCCGGGAGTGGCTGAGACGTTCGCAGTCAAGGTGAGCACACTGGCCCCGGTTGCCGGGTTCGGACTGAAAGATGCCGTCACACCGGTGGGCAGGCCGGACGCAGCCAGATTTGCGCTGCCCGTGAATCCGTTCAAGCCGGTCACCGTGATAGTGGATGTGACGGAACCGCCCTGGGCCTCGGCCAGAGAAGCGGGCGAGGCGCCGATTGTAAAGCTCGGCAAGGGACCAACGGTCAGAACCAGCGTGGCCGCTGCAGTCAGCGAGCCAGAAGTTCCGGTGATAGTCACGTTGTAGGTTCCAACCGCTGCGGCGCTGCTCGCGGTCACGGTCAGAACGCTACTCCCCGTTGTGGAGTTTGGACTGAACGACGCGGTGACTCCGCTGGGTAGGCTGGAGGCAGCCAGGCTTACGGTGCCGTTGAATCCGCTTACGCCAGCCACGGTGATCCCGGATGTACTTAGTGCGCCCTGGAGTACGGTCACGGAAGAAGGCGAGGCGCCGAGTGTGAAACTTGGCGTAGCCTGAGTGCCTGTACCGTTTAGCGTAATGTTTTGAACTGAGTAACTCGGAGCGGCGGCATTCAGATTGTTATCCGTCAGGGCCAAATAGCCGCTGACGGCGCCGGTTGACCAAGGAACGAAACTGATGGGTAACTGGCAGGATGCGCCTGCAGCCAGCGTTCCGGGCGATGAAGAACCGCTCTTGACCAACGGGCAATCAGAGGAGCCGCTGCTATTGAGAGTAAAGCTCGCCGCGACGCTCGGGTTGCTGCCAGTGGATGGAGTAGGGAAAATCAGCTCGGCATTGCCGGTGTTCTCGACCGTAATCGTTCGAGGACTGTCGGCGCTGGTCGCGCCCACAACGGTGTTGGCAAATGTCAGGCTCGGCGGGTCGAAGAAGTCCTCCTTCAACACACGCACGTTCCCTTCATCCGTAATATAGATATTCCCGCTCCCATCGACTGCGACGCCCTGTGGGCCCGATAGTGCGCTGGTGGCTACAACACTCTGGATGTAGGTTCCGTTTGAGGGCGTTTCTTTGAATATCAGGTTCATTTCGTTGTCGGCAATATAGACGTTTCCATTTCCGTCTACCGCAACTCCGACCGGGTAACCCAGACCGCTGGTTGGCAAAATGGTTTGAGAATAGACTCCCGCTGCCAGTGTCTCCTTGATAATCCGTCCATTTCCACTATCGACGATGTAGACATTGCCACCCCCATCGACTGCTACACCGCCCGGTGTATTCAGGCCGCTCGTTGGCAAAATGCTCTGAGCGTAGACTCCCGCAGTCAGCGTCTCTTTGATGACCTCATCTTCGGCGGTGTCGGAAATGTAAACGTTGCCGCTTCCATCGACGGCCACACCATACGGGGAAACTAAGCCGCTGGTTGGCAAAATGCTTTCACTGTACGCTCCTGCAGCAGTCAGCGTCTCCTTGAGAATCTGGCCCGTTGAGTTATTGGTCAGATAGACGCTGCCGCTGCCGTCCACCGCAATTCCGGTTGAAGAACTGGTCAGGCTGGTTAGCAAGGGGCTTTGCGTATACGCTCCTGCCGTCAAGGTGTCTTTGAGTGCCAGGCCGCCTCCGACATCATCGATATAGACGTTGCCGCTGCCGTCGACCGCAACCCCATACGGAGCAAAAAGGCCGCTGGATGCAACCGTGCTCTCGGCATTCGGCAGGAAGCTGATCTGCGGCCCTGTGCCCACTCCCTGCAGGTAGGCGGCGGCAATCGCGTTTCCATTGCTGCTGCTGAGCACCACCGCGCCATTGCGTGTTCCGGCAAACTTAGGGTTGAAGGTCACGTTCACGGTGCAGGTTTGGCCGGCGGTATATGCGGTGTTCGCCGCGCAGGTTCCCGTCCCGGCGTTGGCAAAATCCAACCCGGTTGCGCCCTCTGTCAATACAGAGATTGAGCCCAGCGTTCCGGCCGTGTCGAAGGTAAAGAGCAGAGAGATTGCCTGGCTCCTGGTTCCCACATTCGCCGTTCCAAAGTTCCCGCCGAAAGGCGATATCCTTTGAATCTCGGTAAATATGCCGCCGACATAGACATTTCCATTGCTGTCCACTGCCACGCCTTCAGGAGCGCTGAGGTTGCTAGCCAGCGTCTCGATCATGGGTGAACCGGGTATGCTGCCATCGACCGCCAACATTTCGTACACTGCGCTATTGCAGTAGTCGGCTACATACACATTGCCGCTATGATCCACAGCCACGCCATCGGGGGCGCAGAAGCCACTGCCCAGCGTGTTGACGGTGGGCGTGGCCGGGATGCTGCCGTTCACCGCCACGATTTCAAAAACCTGTCTTACGGTCTCGTCGTCAGTGGCGCCGACGTAGACGTCTCCGCTGCCGTCCACTGCCACCGCCCAGGGATTATTCATCCCGCTCCCCAACGTAAGGATGGTTGGCGAGGCCGGAATGCTGCCATTGACCGCCAGAATCTCCTTGACCGCGCTGTCATAATAATCGGCGACGTAGACGTTGCCGCCTCCATCTACGGCGACTCCGAAGGGATAAAAGCCACTGGCAAGAGTTACGATCGTTGGCGAGGCTGGAATGCTTCCACCGACTGCCAGTATTTCTTTTACTTTTTCGTTTCCTCTATCGGCTACGTAGACGTTTCCGTTTTTGTCTACCGCGACCGCTGTCGGCTCGGCGAATCCGCTGCCGAGTAACCTCACGGTTGGCGTAGACGGAATGCTTCCATTGACTGCGGAAATCTCGTAAACACCTCCGCCATCGTTGGCTTGCGCCACGAAGAGATTGCCGCTGCTATCCACGGCAACACCAACTGGTTCACCGGCGCCAAAGACGTAATTCACCGTGGTCTGCGCCCCGCCGAAATGGGCGGTTTGTGCAGACGCAATGCTCCCTGCCACGCACAGCAGCATAGCCAGAACAGCGCACAGGGCTACCAGCTTGCTCCGATTCCATAGACTGCTGGAAACGCGACGAGAGGTATCGGCAGTAATGATTGGAAAGGCTGCGGAAGACATCGAGAACATGGCTGTTTGCTCCTGGATCAAAGTCAACCGGCTCGCCGTTGTTTATTACTTGATCAATAAACAGCGGCCCATAACAAATGCCGGATGCCTATGGGTAGAGCAGGAATCCGGCATTCGCGTGTCTTGAAGAATGCGGAATCGTACCACGGTTCGGTTCGATTGGTCAGTGACCAGGAGATGAAACTCCGATGAATGCCGTGAAGCCATCGGTAACTCGGATGGATTCGCCACCGAAACCAATGGCTCGAAATCCACAAGTTGGAATCCATCCGCGGCAGCAGCTCTCATCAACAGGCTCAAGTCGGGCAGGCAGAGACCGTTTGGTAACTCGGTGAATCTGACTCAGGTGCGCGGCTCGGAACGCAAAGCGAAAGATGAAACTGTGCCATCCATCGAGCGTCCCCAGATCGGCGGCGTCTGATCAAAAATCGGGCATTCTTCACCAGGCGATTCAGTTGAGCCGAAAGCACCCTGAAAATAGCACAGGGATTCAGCCCCTGCGCTGCCCCTCCTGCCCCCCTACTCCGCTCTCAGCGCCTCAACCGGGTCAACCGAAGCCGCCCGCCGCGCCGGCAGATAGCTCGCCAGCGCAGCGGAGATGGCCAGGATCAGCGGCACCGTGATGTAGGTAAAGGGATCGAGCGGGCTGATGCCAAACAGCAGTGACTTCATCAAATGCATCAGCGCGGCTGCCGTGCCCAGGCCCAACGCGATCCCGCAGCCCGTTAGCAGCAGCGCGGAACGAACAAACATCCACTTCAGGTCGTTCTTCTGCGCGCCCAGCGCCAACCGGACACCAATCTCGCGGGTGCGCTGCGAAACCGCATAAGAGATCACGCCGTAGATGCCTATGACTCCCAGAGCAAGGGCCATTGATCCGGCAATCGCCAGCATCACCAACGTGAACGAAGTGCGAGCCTGCGATTTGCTGTAGAGGTCCTGCATCGTTTGCACCGACGCGAGCGGCAGATTTGCGTTCACTGACCAGACGGCTCGCTGCACCTCCGCGAGAAAGCCTTCGTTTCCGGCGCGACTGCTGTGAATCACGAAAGTGACCGAGCGCGGTCCGTCAATGGTCGGCGTCCGGGTATACGGATCGTTGAGCATCGCCGTCCAATAGACGGTGGGCGGAGCATCCTGATCCACGCCGTGCTGGCGAACATCCTGGACAACGCCAACCACCTCCTGCCACGGCATACTCGAAAACTGGCGCACGCGCTTGCCCACAGCGGCAGAAGCCGATCCCCACGACTCGCGGGCGAAGTTCTCAGACACAATCACCACTGGCCTCAACCCGTAGTTGTCGTCCCAGGTAAAATCGCGGCCCGCAACCAGTTTTGTCCCCGCGGTGTGAAAGTAATTCGGCGAGACGTAATTGAATAGCCGAAGAGGTGGTTCGCCGCCGTCATATCGCTTTCCCTCCGCGCCAATCTCGTCCCAGTTGGGATCGTTGTTCTCCATGGGCACGGCGCCTGCGAACCCGACGGACGTTACGCCGGGAATGGCTGCGAGTTTGTCGACAATGCTGTTCTGCACGCGCGTCACTGTTTGCGGGTCCGTAATCAGCAAATCGGGAATCCAGATATGCATCGTCTGGACATGCGCTGCGTCGGAAAACCCGGGGTCGACGTTCCGCAGCGCCGCGAAGGTGCGGATCATCAGCAGCGCGCTCACCAGCAGCACCAGCGCCATGGCCACTTGCGCCACCACCAGCACGTTCCGCGATCTCAGCCGCCCACGGCCTGCGCTGGCTGTGCGGTTTGCACTCCCGATGGCTGTCGAGACCTTGGCGCGCGCGTACCTGAGCACAGGAATCGATCCGAACAACAACCCTGAGAAAACCGAAAGAAAAAGAGTGAAACAAAGCGCACGCGCATCCAGCGAGACTTCGCTCAGCCTGGGCAAGTCGGCCGGCCCAATTGCAGTCAGCAGACGCAATCCCGCGTACGCCACGCCCACTGCGACGACTCCTCCCATCAACCCGAGAGTCAAGCTTTCCGTCAGCAGTTCGCGCGCGATGCGGGCGCGGCCGGCTCCCAATGCGGCCCGGATCGCGAGCTCCTGCTGGCGCGATTCCGCGCGAACCAGCAGCAGGTTCGCAACGTTGGTGCAGGCAATCAGCATCACCAGGCCAATCGTCGCCATCACCGTCCACAGCACGCCGCCCACGTCGCCCACGACTCGCTGTTTCAGTGAACGGAAACTCGGCGTTATTCTCCACCTTTCGTAGAAATGCGGGTTCGTGCCCGGCCCGTTGGACCAGGAATCCATCCACAGCGAAATCAGCCGCGTCACGTCCGCATCGGCCTGCGCCACGCTTATTCCCGGTTTAAGGCGGCCAATGCCCTCCAGGTAGAATGGCGCCAGCTTTTGGTTGGTCCGATCGACGGCCAGCGGCACCAGCAAATCGAACTCGTGATCGACCATCTTGAACCCGCGCGGCATCACACCCACAATCTCTCGCGTCTGCGCATCCACCTGGATACTCCGCCCAATCACTGATTTGTCGCCGCCAAAGCGCCGCTGCCAATAGCCGTAGCTCAACATCACGGTCTTTGCCCCGCGCGGATCCTGATCGACTTGTGAGAACCACCGCCCTGCTGTAGCAGGAACGCCAAGCGTTTCAAGGATGCCGTCGCTGATCAGCGCCGTCTGAACCTGCTCGGGTTGCGCAAGCCCCGTCACGCTTGCCGTGCCCGACGTCCAAACACCCATCGACTGGAAGCTCCGGTTGTGCCCGGAGAAGGTCAGATACATCGAGGGCGAAATCCGCAGGCCGCCGGTAAAGTCCGCCATTCCCGCGGCCCCTGGAGCGTTCAGAATCAGCGCGACCAGCCGACTGGAATCGGGATAAGGCAGCGGCTTCAGCAGCACGCTGTCAATCACGCTGAACACCGCCGTATTTGCGCCGATCCCCAGTGCCATCGTCAGCAGCACCGTAGCTGCGAACCCCGGCGACTTCCGCAACCGCCGAAAGACCAGCTTCAAATCCGCAAGCAGAGACTCAAGCGCTGCCCACTGCCACACTTCGCGGCTCCGCTCCCGCATCAAAGTTACGTTGCCGAACTCGCGCCGCGCCGCCTGCTCGGCCTGCTTGCGAGACCTCCCCTCCGCCATCAATTCCTCGGTCCGCTCTTCAATATGCTCCTGAATGGAGACCGAGATGTCGTCATAACGGCGATTGCGGCTGAACAGCTTGCGAAGAAACTGCATGGCTTAACCTCCTACGCCTTGGCGACGGCCAGCACGCGCGTGATTCCGGTGAACATTTTTTCGAAGCTGACGACTTCCTGCTCCAGNNACCTGCAGCAGGTTGTCGGAGACGTTCTTGATGTGTTTGACCAGCGCATAGCCATGCATCGGCCGCAAGCGGAGCGACTGCAGGATCATGATTTCCAGCGCTCCGGGGAAAAGGTCGCGGTGTTCGGGATTCTTCGCCATTGCAAGAAAGTATCACGAAAATACCTATTTGTAAAATAGGTATTTTAAGGAAAGAATTCAAATCAACTGGAATCTGCGTTTGCGTACAAATACCATGCCCCATTCCGCTCTTTTCCGCGGAATGGGATGGGGGGCAGTACACCCGTGCGGGGTCCCTCACTGGCGTACTGCTTAAATCTTTTGGGCGGCGGCGCGCTCGTGGTTGAGGGCGAGGAGGCGGGCGAGGATTTCTTCTTTGGAGAGGTTGGAGGGCCAACCGTAGGCGGCGAAGACTGCCTCGTCGAGGGCGCCGTGAGCGTTGGAGAGCCACTCGGGACGCTGGTTGTAGAGGTTGGTGAGGGTGCGCTTGGGAAGGTCGCGCGGGTCGATGTC
>PMWR01000197.1 GCA_003166055.1 Acidobacteriaceae bacterium | reverse complement strand
CCCGACTCCAGCACCAGCACCAGTCCAAAATAAAGCCCCGGCTGATGATGCACACGCGTCGCCGCGTCCACTGACATCAGCGTCACAATCGCCGAAAGCACCAACATCAGCGCTCCCAATCCGTCCACGCCAAGGTGGTATTCAATCCCCAGCGAAGGCGCCCACTTATGCTGCTCCAGCAAGCCGATGCTTCCATCCGACGGCAGTTGCGTCCACACAAACAGAGCCAGAGCCAATCCACACAGCGTTGTAATCAGCGCCACCCCGCGCGCGTGCTTGCCAGACAAGAGAGCAATCACCGCCCCCACCAGGGGCAGCACGGTCAACGCCGTCAATATCGGAAATCCGCTCATGCCCGGCTGCTCCAGATCAGGTACGCCACCAGCAACACAACGGCCAGCGCCAGCAGCCGCAAATACGTCTGCACGCGCCCATTCTCCATGCGCGAAAGCAGCCCGCCGCCTGTGTTCAATTCCTCGCAGCCCTTGTCAAAGCCGCCATCCACAACATTGCTATCGAGGAACCGGTTCAAATGCGCCCATCCGCGAAACGCCCACGCAACCCCGCTCACCGCGCCGCCCCACACGCGCCGGTCCAGCCAGTCCGCGACATTTGCCCACCACTCGTAAAACGCAATCACCGTCACCCCGTAGAACTCATCCACATACAGCCGGTCGCGCAGCCATCCCCACGGCAATGGCGCAGCCGCTTCCAGCACATCGGGGTCTTCCACCTTTGGCGACTTGCCAAAATAGAGCCACCAACCCAAAAACAGACCCACCAGCACCACAACCGTCGAGGTCCCCATCAGCGCCAGCAATCCCGGCTCCGCAAATCCATGCCAATCGAAGCCCGCTGCCTGGCCATTCAAGAACGCCTTGAACCAAGGCCACGCCGGCGTTCCAATGAATCCCAGCGTCATCGCAAAGAAGGCCAGGATCGCCAGCGGTGTCGTCATCGAGGAGGGGCTCTCGTGCGCATGCTTCTCGCCGCGATTCACGCCGAAGAACACATACCCCACCTGCCGCGTCATATAAAACGCCGTCAGCAACGCGCCAAACACCAGCATGTAAAACGGCCCCTTCGACACGCTCCACACCGAGCCGGCCTCAAGAATCCCGTCCTTCGACCAGAAGCCTGAAAAAAACAGCGGAAACCCGCACAGAGCCAGCATGCCGACCGCATACGTCAGGAACGTCACCGGCATGTCGGACTTCAATCCACCCATCCGCCGAATATCCTGCTCCTCATGGCAGCCGTGAATCACCGAGCCCGCGCCCATAAACAGCAGCGCCTTGAAGAACGCATGCGTGATCAGGTGGAACATGCCGACAGCCACGCCGCCCATCCCCAGCCCCGCCATCATGTAGCCAAGTTGCGACACGGTCGAGTAGGCCAGAATGCGCTTGATGTCGTTCTGCGCAACTGCAATCAACGCAGCAAAAACCGCGGTGAATGCACCAACCCAGGTAACAACGGTCAGCGCCGCCGTCGTCCCACCCGTCAACGCGCCCGCATGCATGAGCGGAAAAACGCGCGCAATCAAATACACGCCCGCCGCCACCATCGTCGCNNCAGCCCCTGCAAAAATCAGCAATCCAATCGCACCCGCAGCGGTCAATCCCCACGCGGCATGTTGCGCCAGCAATCCACCCAGCGCCGTCGCTTCCATTGAACCCGCGCCGTTGTTATAGAACAACAGCGTGCCGGTCTGCGCAAACAGCCACACGATCCCGAGCAGAAAAAACACATCGCCCACGCGCGTCGTCATGAAAGCCTTCTTCGCCGCCGCGGCCGCCGCGGGCTTCTGATACCAGAACCCGATCAATAAGTAAGAAGTAAGTCCTACCAGCTCCCAGCCCATGAAGAGCAGCAACAGGCTGTTCGCAATCACCACGCCCAGCATCGCCCCCGCAAACAAACTGAGAAAGCAGAAAAAGCGCGTAAAGTTTTCGTCATGCGCCATGTAGCCGGTTGAGTAAATGAAGATCAGCAGCCCGACAAATGTGACCATCACCAGCATCACCGCCGACAGCGGATCGAGCACCCACCCCAGGTCCACATTGGTCGAACCAAACTGTATCCATGTAAAGTTCACCGTCTCGCGCACGGCCCCACCATGCGACCAGCCCGCCACCACGTGACCAAACGCGACCAGTGCCAATAAGAGCGAAAATCCAAGCGACCCGATCGCCAGTGCGGCCGCGGTCCTGCGCTTAGGCTGCTTCAAAAGCGCAATCACGCCCGATGCCACAATGGGCACAGCCGGAATCAACCACAAGATCCCCGCGATGGGTGAAGCCGCCAACTGCGGAGTGAACGAGATTGTCTCTTGCATCAACTCCTCACCCCTTCATCCTGTTCATCGCGTCCAAATCCGTCGTATGCGCATGACGATGAATCGAAATCACCAGCCCCAGTCCCACCGCCGCCTCGGCCGCCGCCACGGCAATCGAGAAGATCGCGAACATCATCCCCGTCAGCGCCTCGGGATGCGGCCCGTAACGCCAGAACGCAATCAAGTTCAGATTCGCCGCATTCAGCATCAACTCAATCCCAATCAGCACCAGGATCGCATTGCGCCGCGTCAGCGCCCCCGCCAATCCAATCGCAAACAACAGCGCGGCCACCAGAAGATACCCATCCAGCGGATTCATCGCGCGCCCTCTTTCTCGTGCATGGCCACAATCACCGCGCCAATCAGCGCCGCCGTCAGCAGCAGCGCGACAATTTCTAACGGCAGCACGTAACGGCCCATCAGCGCATTGCCAATCTGCAACACCGTCACCGTTGGCGCAGGTCCCGCAGCATGTGGTAAACCCCTAACGCTCTGCAATACCGCCCAGCCCAGCGCCGCAAACACGCCCGCCGCAATCACTAATCCAGCCAGCCAGTTCCTGCTATACACGCCGTCCTTCGGCGTCTCTGAGCCACGCGTCAGCAAAATCGCAAACACTACTAAGATCGCAACCGCGCCGATGTAAACCAAGATCTGCGCGAACCCCGCAAACTGTGCATCCAGATTCAGAAACAGCAGTGCCAGTCCCGCAAAAGCCACCGTGAGCGCCAGCGCGCAATGCACCGTATTCTTCAACAGCACCGCCGCCAGCGCACCCGCCACCGTCAACCCCGCAAGCAGATAAAACACCACGCTCATCGGCCGCCACCCTGAGCCTTCGACAAAAGGCTGTCATCCTGAGCGGAGCGGGCCGCGCGTTTTGCGGACCGCGCAGTCGAAGGACCTGCTTCTCCACCGCTCTTACTGACACAAAAGCTACTCCGCATACCGGTAACTCCTCGACCCAATATGCCTTCTCTTGAAGCCCACGCGCGCCATCAGCACATACGCCAGCAGCAGGATCGCCGAGCACACCACCCAACGCTCCCATCCATCGCCCATGAAGCGCCACAGCGCCGCCACAAACAGGTTCAGCATCGTCAACGGCAGCACAAACTTCCACGCAAAGTTCATCAGCTGGTCCTGCCTCAACCTCGGCAGCGTGCCGCGCATCCAGATAAACACGCAGATCGAAAGCATCACCTTCCCGAAGAACCAAATCCACGAAGGCACCCATCCAAGAAACGCAACCGGCGCCGACCATCCGCCCAGAAACAGCGTCGTCCCCAGCCCTGAGATCGACAGCATGCCCACATACTCGCCCAGAAAAAACTCCGCAAATTTGAAGCCCGAGTACTCCGTGAAGTACCCCGCCACCAATTCGGATTCACCTTCAGGCAAATCAAACGGCGAGCGATTGGTCTCCGCCGTCGCGGCAACGGCGTACAGCACAAACCCCGCAAATCCCCACGGCGTAAAGATGTACCAGTGCGGCAATCCCCATGTGTACTGGTTCTGCGCCTCGACAATCTTCTCCAGCGAAAGCGACCCGGTAATCATCACCACGGCCACGCTCGACATCAGCAGCGGCACTTCGTAGCTGATCATCTGCGCCACCGCGCGCATCGCGCCCAGCAGCGAATATTTGTTGCGGCTCGCCCACCCCGCCATGAACACCGACAGCTCCGTCGACGCGCCCATCGCAAAGTAAAACAGCAGCCCCGCGTCCATCTTCACCAGCGTCATGTTGCGGCCCATGGGCAGCACCGCATAGCCCATGAACACTACCACCACCAGAAACACCGGCGCCAGAAAATGCACCACGCCATCCGCGCTCTTGGGAACCAGGTCTTCCTTGGTCAGCGACTTGATGCCGTCGGCCACCGGCTGCAAAATTCCGTAAGGCCCAACGCGATTCGGGCCCAGGCGATTCTGCATCCGGCCCAGCCCCTTGCGCTCCAGCAACACCGAGATCGCAAACAGCCCTGGAAATACGCAGATGATGGCCACCACACACAACACCACGCCCGCGGCCTGCTGCATCCACGCCGGCAAAAACCCAATCACCCAAAGCTTGAGAAGGATGAATATCCGATCCGCATTATTAATCAGGGAAGACCCGTTCATGCCTTCGTCTCCCCTCCAGCCGGCTTCGTCGCCACATCTCCAGGCGCAACAGCGGGTTTGGCCGCGGTTTCGTTCGTGCCCGCCGCTGGCTTGGCAGCCGCTGCGGCAGCAGCCTTAGCCGCGGCCGCAGCAGCAGCAGCCTTTGCCTTCGCTTCCGCTTTGACTTTTTCTTCCGCTAAGCGCGCATCCACTTCCGTCGCTTCGGTCGGATGAATCTTGTGATAATGCTCGTTTGACTTGGCCAGTTCCTTCCGGTCCAGCAGCAACCCGCCGAACCGATCCGTCGTGGACAGTTCAAACTCCGTATCCATCTTGATGGCTTCAAACGGGCAAACTTCCACGCATATCTGGCAGCTCATGCAAACTGAAATATCAATATCGAAGCGCGCCGGATAAATCTGCATCTTTCCCAATGCGTCCGGCTTTTTATCCGTGCTCTTAACGATATAAATGCACTTCGGCGGACACTCTTTCTCGCAGATCTGGCAGGCCACGCAGCGCAGCCCCTTCTCCCAGTCGCCGCCGTCGTACACAAGAAACGGAAAGTCGCGCGTCGCCTCAATCGGAGCGATCCGCTGCTCCGGATACTGAACCGTCGTCAGCCGCTCCGCGGACACATAGCTGCCCGCAAAGTTCCGCGCCGTCTCCGCCAGCCCCTTCAGTATCCCTTCGCCCAGCAAGTTACCCCTCCATAAAGCGGTAAGTTGTAAGTTGTCAGCTAACTGCACTCAGTCGTAGTACGGTAACTGACAACTTAAAACTGACAACTGAAAACTATCTGTCCACTTCCCCCAGCACAATATCCACGCTTCCAAAAATCAGCACCACATCCGCCACGTTCTGGCCCAGGCACATGTCTTCAAGTATCGTCAGGTTGATCAAGCTCGGCGGCCTGACCCGGTAGCGATAGGGATTCGGCCCTCCATCGCTGATCAGATAGAAGCCCAGCTCGCCCTTCGGCGCTTCAATGCGCCCATAAGCCTCGCCCGGCTTGGGCCTGAAGCCGCGCAGCTTCGCCTTGGGATCCATCACCGGGCCGACCGGAATGTCTTTGAGCGCCTGCTCCAGAATCTTGAGCGACTCGCGAATCTCCAGCAGCCGAATCATGAACCGGTCATACACATCGCCATGATCGCCCAGCGGCACGCGGAAGCTGAACCGGTCATAAATCCCGTAGCGATCCACCTTGCGAATGTCGTAGTTCACGCCAGACGCCCGCAGCATCGGCCCGGTCACGCCTGCATTCACCGCCAGATCCGGCCGCAAAATGCCCACGCCCTGAGTGCGCGCCATCAGAATCTCGTTGGCGGCCAGAAGCGCCTCAAATTCGTCCACAAACCCCGGCAGCCCCGCCACTACTTTGCGCGTCGCATCCAGCCAGGCCGGTGTCGCATCCACGCGGCAGCCGCCAAAGCGCATGTAGTTCACCATCATGCGCGCCCCGGTCAGTGCCTCAAACAGATCCAGAACCTTCTCCCGTTCCTTGAAGGCATACATCAGCGGCGTCCCGCTTGCACCCATTTCCTGAATTAAGAAACCGACCGCCGATGCATGATTTACCACCCGAGTCAGCTCACCCAGAATCACCCGCAGATATTGCGCGCGCTCCGGCACTTCCTGCCCCGTCAGCGTCTCCACCGCCAGCGCATACGCCCAGTTATTGGTCAGCGGGCAAATGTAATCCAGCCGGTCCGTAAACGGCATCGACCCCAGGTAACTCATTCCCTCGGCCAGCTTCTCGTGATTTCGGTGCAGATAGCCGAAAACCGGCTTCAGCCGGATCACCCGCTCCCCGTCCAGCGCCACATCCATCCTGAAGACCCCGTGCGTCGACGGATGATGCGGCCCCATGGCCACTTCCAGCAGCTCGCCCTCGCCGTCCGGCACAATCACCGGCGGCCGATTCCAGCCCTCCAACTTATCCGTCTTGTTCTCCGCAACAGCCATCCAAGCCCTATTCCCTTAGTCCCTATTCCCTATTCCCTGTCTCTGTGCGCCTTAGCCCTCAACAGCACGTCATCGTGCGCCGTCGGCTCGTATTCAAAATCGTCCGGCTCCACGTAATCGCGACGCATCGGGTGGTCCTTGAACTCGTCCCACATGAGCAGCCGCCTCAGATCCGGGTGTCCCTTGAACACAATCCCGTAAAGATCGAAGATCTCCCGCTCCTGAAACTCCGCCGACCGCCAGATCGGTGTCAGCGACGGCAGCTCTACCTGGTCTGTCCGGTTAACCGTCTTCATCCGGATCACCACCGGCCCGTGCCCCTTGCCCATTGAAAACAGGTGATACACGGCCTCCAGGCATCCCGGCGCCACGCGCTTCTTCGTCTCTTCAAACGTCTCTTCCGCGGTCTGCTCCACGCCGTCCACGGTCTTGGTCACCGTGCGCGTCCCCTTCACCTTTTCACTGATCTCTTTGTCCGGCCAGTCCACGCCGGTTGCGTTCGATAGAAAGTCCAGAGCCAGCTCCGCGTCGTCGCGCAAAAACTTCGCCACCGCAAACGCATCACCCGGCTTGAGCCGCAGCGAGTGCTGCCCCGAAACGCTTGGGTTGGACACAATCTCCACCACCGCGCCGGGAACCCCAGCCTCAATCGCCGCCTTGATCTCCTCGACCGTCTTCAATCCCACTTACCTCAGTCCCTAGTCCCTTAGTCCCTTAGCGCCTGGTCCCTGTCTTCATCACCGAATCGTAATCGGTACCGGCCACACTCCCTTGTTCGAAGTCGGCTCCAAATCATGTTCGCCCTGCACCGGCACCGGAAACTCCCCTTGCGCCTCTGCATTCAAATGCCGCGGCCGATCCGGCCCCGTCAGCGATTGACCGTCAATCTTCTTTTGCAGCGTCATGAAGGCCTGCAGCAGCGCCTCCGGCCGCGGCGGGCATCCCGGAATATGCACGTCCACCGGAATGTAGCGATCGATCCCCTTCAGCACGTTGTATCCCTGCTTGAACGGCCCGCCGGAAATCGCGCAAGCCCCCATCGCAATCACGTACTTCGGCTCGGCCATCTGGTTATAAAGCCGCACCACCTGCGGCGCCATCTTCTTGGTCACCGTCCCGGAGATGATCATCAAATCCGCCTGCCGCGGCGACGGCCTGAACACCTCCGCGCCGAACCGCGCCAGGTCGTACCGCGCCATCGTCGTCGCAATCATCTCGATCGCGCAACACGCCAACCCAAACTGCATCGGCCATATCGAGCTCCGCCGCCCCCAGTTATAGAGCTCCTCGATGGTCGTTACGAAGACGCCCTGCTTGCCCAGTTCGATCTTCAGTCCTGCTTCAACCATTGGTCGCTCCGCTCCGGTTTTCAGTTTTCAGTTGTAAGTTGTAAGTTTTCAGTCATTGGCGACTTGGGGCTACTGACCGAAAACTTACAACTTACAACTGACAACTAGCTTTATTGCCACGTCAGCACGCCCTTGCCCCACGCCCACGCCAGCCCCTCGATCAGCATCAGCACAAATACCAGCATCGACACGCACGCCGCCACGCCCAGACCCGTAAACGCCACGGCAAACGGCAGCAGAAATACGGCTTCCACGTCAAATATCAGGAAAATAATGGCATACAGGTAGTAGGCCGAGCGGAACTGCATCCAGGCATCGCCCTTTGACACCAACCCGCACTCGTAGATGGCGTTCTTGATCGCATTCGGCTTGGCCGGAGAAAACACCTTCCCCCACAGCCACGCCAGCCCCAGCGGGGCCAATCCAAAGCCCAGCGCCGCCACGAACAAAACTGCAAGAGAAAAATAAGGACTTGAGGCCATCGGCAAAAAGGAATCCTTCAAGACAACCGTACCAGTTTGCGCCCCCGTTTGGCTAAGGAGATGTGCGCTCGCTCACACGGTCCGGCCCCAATTTCTCGCCATTCATACCACTCTATGAACCGCCCGCTGCAAATCCAGACGCCCGTCCCACTGATCGCAGCATCGGAGGCTGTGCCCCGTTCATCGCGGCCTTATGATGAGCGGGTCCTCGAGCAAGGCACCGGCTCTCCACCCTAAGATGGAGGACAGCCCATCCCCCAACCCTGTTACGTTTCTTATGTTCCCGCGGCCATTCCTCATTCGTGTTCCGCCGGGTTTTGAAGCTCTTCCCTGGGAGATCACCGAACGATGTTCAAATCTGCGCCCCGCCGCTGGCTGTTGACCTTCTTATTTGTCGCTCTGGCATCCACGGCGGCCTGGACCGTTCGCGCAGCCACCGACCCCTCATCCGCGCCGACTACTCCCCCCGCTGCAACCCCCGCTCCGGCCGACGCTCCCAACGCAGGCGCAGCCTATACCGCCGCCATCAAGGTCACCGGCCCCACCACCCAGTTTCACGACTCGGTCGCCTCCCGCTACAACTACGCCTTCGGCAAAGACTCGCCCTTCCTTCCCTCCAACGCCACCACCTCCACCGGCCAGTTCGTCAGCCCCAAAAGCTTCTACACCGCCGAATACTGCGGCCACTGCCACCAGGAGGCCTACCACCAGTGGCGTCAGTCGGTGCATTCCAATAGCTTCCGCGCCCCCTGGTATTTGAAAAACGTCAACGCCCTCATTGACGAGAAAGGCGTGCAGTTCTCCCGCCACTGCGAAGGCTGCCACAACCCCGTCGCCCTGTTCTCCGGCGACCTTTCGCAGGGCATGCCCAAAAAGCGCCCATTTGAGCAGGAAGGCGTCACCTGCTCCACCTGCCACTCCATCGTCTCTACGGACGCCACCGGAACCGGTAGCTACGTCATGGGCGTCCCCGCCGTATTGGTAGACGAAGCCGGCGCGCCCATCCCCGGCCCCGTTTCCGACGCCGAAATCCTCGCCCACCTCGACCGCCATTCCAGGGCCGTCATGCGCCCGCTCCTCCAGACCGCCGAGTTCTGCGCCGCTTGCCACAAGGCCGCCATCCCGCGCTCCCTCGACGACTACAAATGGCTCCGCGCCATCTCCTTATATGACGAGTGGCAGGGCGCCAGCTTNNTACGACGAGTGGCAGGGCGCCAGCTTCACCAAACAGTCTCCGCTCCCCTTCTATCGCAAAGACACCGTCTCCACCTGCCAGACCTGCCACATGGTCCGCGAACCCCTCAAAGAGGGTGCAGTCGATCCCGGCGCCAAGGACGGCAAGCTCGTCTCCCACCGCTGGGCTGCAGCCAACACGCTCATGGCGCAGTTCTACAAGAATGACGAGCAGTTACAGAAGATCACCGACTTCCTCAAAAACTCCTATGACGGCAAGGGCGTCTTCAACGTCGACATCTTCGCCCTCGAAAAAGAAAGCGCCGCCGCCACCGCGGCTGACCAGGTTCTCGTCGCCCCGCTCGGCTTGACCGCCTTCTCCCTCGTCCCCGGTGAAACCCTGGTCGCCGACGTCGTCATTCAGAACAAGGGCATCGGCCACTCCTTCGTCCCCGAGCAGCGCGACTTCTACGAAGCCTGGGTCGACTTCAACGTCAAGGACAACGCCGGCAAGACCCTCGCCGAATCCGGCTTCCTCCAGCCCGACGGCTCGCTCGATCCCGGAGCCCACTCCTTCACCAACCGCCTCATCAACAACAAGGGCGAGCTCAACAGCCTCCACGAGATCTGGCACAACCGCGTTCTCGCCTACAACAACACCATCCAGTCCGGCCGATCGCAGTTGGTCCGCTACCGCTTCCGCCTGCCCAAAGACATTACGGGCCAGGTCTCCCTCACCGCCACCGTCCGCTATCGCCGCTTCAATCAGCACTTCATCGACTACGCCATCACCCAGACCGGCCAGAAAGAGCCAAAGCCCTACCCGATGCCCATCGTCGACATGGCCTCTGAAACCAGGACCCTCAACATCGGCGAAAACGCCCCCGTCCCGCCCGACCCCTCTGAAAATAAAGAGTGGATGCGCTGGAACAACTACGGCATCACCCTGCTCGACGCCCAGCAGTACGCAGCCTCGGTCCACGCCTTCGAGCGCGTCGCCGCCCTGCGTCCCGACTACGCCGACGCCTTCACCAACATGGGTATCGTTGAAATTTCCTGGGAGAAATACGACGACGCCAAGGCCAATCTCGCCAAGGCCCTCACCCTGCTTCCCGGCGATCCGCGCGCCCTCTACTACCGCGCACTCGTCGAGCGCAACGCCGGCCAAATCAAAGAAGCCATCGCCGACCTCGAAGCCATGCTGGCCAAATATCCCCGCTCCCGCGACGGCCTCCGCGAACTCGGTTTCAGCTTCTTCCAGCAGCACGACTACATAAAGTCACGCGAAATCTACGAGCGCCTCCAGGCCGTCGATCCCGACGACCTCGCCGCGCATTATCAGCTCGCCATCCTCTACCGCCGCCTCGGCGACAAGGCCAAAGCCGCCATCGAGTCCGCCAAATTCGCCGACCAGAAAGACGACCCCACCGCCTCGGAGTATGCGTTGATCTTCCTCCGCAAGCACCCTGAAGTCGCAGCCGAATCGGTCGTCTGGCACACCCACGACCTCACCGGCGACCCCGTCAAGCGCCCCGAAAAGATCCAGTACACCTACATCCCCGGCGCCGGCNNGAGTCGAAGGACCTGCTTCTCAAATCTGGATGCCCCAGAGCCTGCCCTGAGCTTGACGAAGGGGACCTGCTTCTCGTCCCGTAGGGACCGAACGAGAATAGCCCAGGGCAAGCGCAGCGCAGCCCTGGGAAATGCATCCCCCGAGACCCTCGCGTCCTGTAGGGACGCGGCGAAAGGCCTCAGAGTATCTCTGAAATCTTCTCCGCCTCCAGGCCGCTTGTTTTCTCATCGCGAATCGGGGACCACGAACCGATATCCACCTGCCCAGGTATATGGTGGTTGCACAGAATCACTCGAGGTGAGCAATGAGTTGGTTTGTCATGGCCTGGACCAGAGCGACCGAATTCTCCGGCCGTTCGCGCCGCAAAGAGTATTGGATGTTTACGCTGATCAATTCCTTGATCGGGTTTGCGCTCATGCTGCCTGCCCTATTTCTCGCGAAAACCGATATCGGACAATTCTTGAACGACCTGATCATGGGCTATGGTCTGCTCTCGACCCTTCCGTCGTGGTCATGCAGCGTGCGCCGTCTCCACGACACTGGAAGAAGCGGTTGGTGGCTGCTCCTTTACCTGGTTCCTGGGATCGGTTTGATCGTTCTCGTGTTCCTGATGTTCGACAGCCAACCAGGCAGGAACGAATACGGCCCAAATCCGAAATCGCCCCAGCAACCCGCATGGGCCGGCTAATCCGCGCAATCCGTTTCCTGGATACTTCAAATCGCAGGTGGCCCACTCCACACCGTTTCAGCGACTGTGCCCCGTTCATCGCAGCATTACTATCGCGATGAGCGACCCGTCAGAAATGATGCCACCAGTGATACCATAGTTTCGTGAGGACGGTCCTCGATACATCCGTGCTCATCACCGCCCTTCGTTCGAGCAACGGAGCGGCAGCGGAAACCGTCCGGCTGGCGCTGCGAGGCGAACTGACTGCCCTCATGGACCTGAAGTTGGCCTGCGAGTATCGGGATGTGGCGTTGCGTCCGGAACAGTTGCAGGTATCGGGCAAGTCGCAAGCAGAGACGGCAGCGATTCTGGATGCGCTGGAGGCAATTGCCGAGCCGGTTTATGTTGCTCTCCAGCACCGTCCATTATCTCCGGACCCGAACGACGACATGGTTTTGGATGTTGCAATCAACGGAAATGCTGATGCGATCGTGACCAACAATACCAAACATTTTCGCAATGCAGCAGAGCGATTTCACCTGGACGTGTTAACTCCTGCCGAGCTATTGAGCAAATTCCGAAAGAGGAGATAGGGCCTATGCCTGTGAGTCAGAAAAAAGTCGTCGTGAGCAAGTTTCCCCTCCGGCTCATGCCCTCCGTGCGCAGGGTAGCGGAGAGCTTCTCTCAGAAAGAAGGCGTCTCGCTCAACCAGTTCATCAACCTTGCCGTGGCTGAAAAGCTCGCTCATCTTCAACATGAGGAATGGTTGGCGCATCGGCCCAAAGCAAGTGCTGCTTTAATTGCCAGAGCCCTCGACATTCTCGACCGTCCGAGCAGCCACGCGCCAGAGGATTTTGACAAGATTCCCGATGGGCACGTATCTGTACGCCGTAAATATGCCGGCAACAGAGCAACTGAGCGACGCAAGGCTTAGTTCTCTATCGGTTGGCAGGGGCAGGTGGCCCACTCATCCCGGCATCGGGAGCTGTGCCCCGTTCATCGCATCATCGCGATGACCGGGTCTTCGGGCAAGGTCCGCACGCGTCCCGCGCAAGCATCCTGCCACCGTCTGCCCCACCGCAGGTGGCTGGTGCACCCCACCGAATGTCAATCCCTGTTTCTCCAAGTGTCAATGTATCTCCTTTATCTTCAACGTATTCCGTCGAAGACCGTTTGCCGATTATTTCTCCCAATCCGCTAACCTGTCTTTATAGGTGTGTTCTCTGCGCAGACTCGCGGCGTCGCGTCCGGCCCTGGTGTCACCCACGAGCCCGCCTAAGTTCTCCGTTTTCAGGAATTTGGGTTCCAGGTTCCTCAAAACAAAAGTACTTGCGGTAGAACCCTCCCTCCAGTGCGTTGAAAACAGGCAATTTGCCCCAAACATCCTGGGGGGGAGTGGGGGGTAGCCGTGGGTACAAACTGTCACGTCCCCGGCGCGTTGAGCACGGGATGGATGCCGTACTTCAACTCCAGAAACTCCCTGAATCCCTCCGGCGCCAGCGCCGCCAGCTCCTGCCAGGTCATCACCTTGCACCTTGTCCGCATCTCCGCCGACCTCACCGCCGCCATCACCTGAAACCACGCCTCCCGCAGATCCGGCCGCCGCTCGTCATGCACCACACAAAAGCTGCACCCCTCCGCATACGCCGCCAGCACATTCCGAATCAGTTGATACCCCGCATACCCAGCCTCCGCCGGCTCAGCCTCCCGCGCCCGCGCCACAATCCCCGCCTGAAACTCCCGTGCAATCTCATTTGCCTCAAACTCCGGCCGAGCGCCAGCCTCCTCCCACTCCTGCGTAAACTCCTCGGCAAACTCCACCGCCGCCCGCCGCCGCGCCGTCCTCAACTCAACCCGCGGCAGCAGTTCCCGTTCAAACACCGCGTCGAAGTCCCGATACCCCTCCACGATCCGCGCCTCCCGCGTCTGAAAATCGCTCTCCGTCAGTTTTGCCTCCACCAGCAGCCCGCCCCACCGCATATCCACCTCCGTCCGGTCGAATCGCCCGTTGGCCAGTGGCACCCGCGCCCGCCACCCAAACACCGGCGGCGCATCTCCCTCAATCCCCAGCGCGCCCTTCACCTCTGCAGCATCGGCAACACCGGGCGTACAGAAAAAATTCATCAGCAGCGCATCGGAACTCATCGACGAGTCCAATTCCCTCCACCGCCGTCCCGATTCCGCCTTAGGCAGCGCCCTTCCCTGCGCATGAATCTTGTCGAACCGCCGCATCCACTCCGGCCGCTCCAGAATCGCCACGTACGCCGAATCGAAGAAGTTCCCATGCCGTCCATCGCTCGGCTCGTACACCATCACCGGCGGCGTCCCGTAGCTCTCCACATGCGCGCGACCCCTCGCCCAAACGCGATTGCGCTCCCCCAATTCCCGCCGCAGTTCACCAGCGTACCAACCTGCCATCCCCGCCATATCCAGTCAGATTACTCCGCCCGCCGTCCGCACACGACCACAGCAAAATTCCCGTTGCCTTTCACCGCCGCCCCAAGGCACAATCCAATAAAGATTCCGGTTCCAGCCTCGGAGAATGCTCCTGTGCCCAAAACCCAATCGAATCCCCTCAAGTTCAAAGCCCAACTCGTCGGTCGCGGTCCCGGCGGCGCATGGACCTACCTCCAAATCCCCTTCAGCGTCCCTGAAATCTTCGGCCGCAAGGGCCAGGTCCCGGTCCGTGCCACCATCAACGGATTCACCTTCCGCAACTCCCTCATGCCCCGCGCCGGCGTCCACATTCTCGGCGTCGGCAAAGACATTCTCGCCAGCGCCGCCGCATCCCCCGGCGACACCGTCCACGTCGAGCTGGCTCTCGACGACGCCCCGCGCACCGTCACCCTCCCCGCCGACCTCGAAGCCGCCCTCGCCCAATCCCCGTCCACCTCGCAGCTCTTCACCGCGCTCTCCTACTCCCACAAAAAGGAATACGTCGAGTGGATCGAGAGCGCCAAAAAGCCTGAAACCCGCCTCAAGCGCATCGAAAAAGCCATCGAACTCCTCGCCGCCCGCAAAACCCCCAAAGGCTGAACCGCGTCTCTCGCCTCCGCCCGCCCCGGCCGATCCTCCATCTGGCCGTGCTCGCGAAATCCTTCGTCCCGCATATCGCCAACTTAATTCCCGTGAAACCAAATTGAAATACTTGGGCAATCTTCTATTCACATTGGATTGATAGCCTCGGACGAAGCGTGGCAAAAATAGAGCGTGTGCTCAAGCGGGCACGCAATTCCCTTCGTAATAAAAACAATTTGGAGGTTCATCTTGATACACAGTTTCTTGAGCGGACGCCGTCGTCTGTTTGCTTTGGCCTTGTCGGTACTGGTGCTGCTCTGCGGCGCTGCATTGCAGGCGCAGTCTTCAGCATCGAAACTCGAAGGTACAATCGTTGACCAGCATGGAAAGGCCCTGAAGGGCGCATCCGTAACCATCCGCACCGCAACTGGCACTGACGTGCGTCGCACCGAAACCGACAGCCAGGGTCACTACGTTGTATCCGATGTTCCCGCCGGCCGCTACACGGTGGAGATCAGCGACACCGGCTTCGCCACGGAAGAACGCCAGATCACCGTCGGCCAGAGCGGCTCTCAGACAGTGTCTGCGAGTCTGGCAGTTGCGTCGGTTTCCGAGCAGGTCGTCGTCGAGGCCGAGGACAACTCCTCGATCGCCGTTCAGTTGGCTCCGGTCAAGGCGCTGCTCGATGCGGGCTCGGCCCGTACCGAGATCACCAGCCAATACGTTCGCGAGTTCACGTCACCGGTAACCGACTTCGCTGACATCATCCAGGCTGCTCCGGGCACCGTAAGCTACACCACCAACGGTATCGGCAACGGACAGGCCAAGATCTTCTTCCGCGGCTTCGTCGACGACGATTACACCATGACCTGGGACGGCGTTCCCTTCAACGACTCGAACGACCCCAGCCACCACTCCTGGGCCTATGTTCCCTCGCCGGCCATCGGCTATGTCGATTTTGACCGCAGTCCCGGCACCGCTTCCGATATCGGCCCCTCGAACTTCGGCGGTTCGATCCACTTTTTCTCCCCCGAGCTCGGACCCGAGCGCTGGATTCGCGGCGCCGTGTCCTACGGTTCGTGGAATACGTATCAGGTTCTCGGCGAGTTCAATTCCGGCCTCTTTGGCGGCAAGAACCCCAAGGCCAACTTCTGGCTCGAAGGCCACTACCAGAGCTCCGACGGTTACGAGACCAACTCCCCCAAGCAGGACGTTGCCGCAACCGCCAAGTTCAACTACAAGTTCAGCGACCGCACCAACCTTACCGTGATTGGCACCAACATTATCGTCGACGCCTTCACCAACAACGATCCGACCCGCCGCCAATATCTCCACCACGGCGACAACTACCTCTACGATTCCACACAATTCAACACCACTTACGCGTCGACTTCAAAGTACTACTACGATCCGCAGTTCTGGCGCTTCTCGGTCTACCACGTCCCCACCTTCTTCGACGTCATTACCTTCAACCACGACTTTGGCAAGGGCTGGAAGCTGGATACCAAGTCCTACACCTACGGCTACTCCAACCACCAGCACTATCAGAACAACACCGACCAGGATCTTGTCACCGACTCGGTGCTGACCAAGGTGGTCAATGAGGTTGTTGGCGGCGATGACCAACCCACCTCTTCGCCCTTTTACTCGAAAAAGCCGACCGGCATCGACAAGCTCAACGCGTACGCCCGCGGCGGCGAGATCGCGGCACTCAGCTATGCAACCAGGTGGGGCGTCTTCCGCGTTGGCGACTGGTACGAGTACACCAACACCCTCCGCTACCAGATCTACACTGACCCGATCACCTGGGTCGATTCACCCTATATCTCGAACATCAAGTTCCACGAGCACTTCTACACCTACGCCGTCCAGCCTTATGCCGAGTTCCAATTGGTTTCCATCCCCCGCTGGACCATCACCGCGGGCGTCAAGGACGCTTACTTTCTCATGAGCCTCACCCAGTATGCGGACGGCAAGACGGTCGGCGCCCTCGGTTGCCCCACCGGATCCACACCGGCAAGCTGCACCAACACGGTCCAGCATTCCCAGGACTACAACTCCGTCCTTCCATCGTTTGAAGCCAACTACCGCATCAACAACAACTGGTCTGCCTACGGTCAGTACGGCCGCGGCACCATCGCTCCGTTCAGCAGCGTCTTCGATACAACCGGCGCCGAGGTTGCCGTTACCCCTCCGCCCACAATCGCAAGCACCTACCAGGGCGGCACGGTGATCAAGCTGAACCGCTTCGCTTTCGATGCGGACGCTTATCACATTCACTTCACCAATACGTATTCCACCTACACTCCGTCCTCTGGCCCGAATATCGGCTTCACGTACTACTACGCCAACCCGGATTCCAATACCAACGGTTTTGAGGCCGAGGGCAACTATGTCCTGATGCCGGGCCTGAGCGTCAACGCCAACGGAACGTTTGGCATCGCTAAGTATGAAGCTGGCAGTGCTCAGGCTGCAACCGCAAACACTCCTGCAATCGCTGCCACACCCGTGGCATGGGTTGCCTCGGCTCCGCACGACACCGAGTCGATGGGGCTCACCTTCCAGAAGCACGGCTTCGATCTCGGCGCCTTCGGCAAGCGCGTCGGCTCCCGCTGGGCTGACATCGGCAACTATCACCAGACGGTTGCCGAGGATCCGTTCTGGATGAACAACATCTTCCTCAACTACACCATCCGCAAGAACTCGATCTTCGACAACTCGAAGATCAAGCTCAGCATCAACAACGCCTTCGACGACCACAGCAATGTTGCCATCGGCGCAGCCAACGACGGTACCACGCTTGCCACGCCATACACCGTGAATAATTCGCTCATTGTCGCGCAGAACCTCCAGCAGTACTCTCCGAGCTGGGCCGACACCCTGGAGAAGCAGGCGGGCCGCTCGTTCATGATCACCTTCCAGATGGCCCTGAACCACAAAGAGAAGTAATATCCTCCGCATTGCCTCTCCAACACGAAGGGCCTCCGCGCAAGCGAAGGCCTTTCGTATTTGTGCGCCGGCGGGCGTCTGCCGCAC